>JBKBIU010000146.1:0-4351 GCA_046294065.1 Pseudothermotoga sp. | reverse complement strand
ATTCAAATGCTTGGTGCAAGATCTGAACAAATCGAGTTGATGAACCACAAAGATTTTGTCTTTGCACAAAGGGCAGATCAAATCAACAAAGCCGTGGAAGATGGAAAGATCGCTGTGATCTCAAGTATCGAAGGTTTGATTGGAGTAGGCAAGAACGTAGATTTTATCATTACTCTATATGAATTGGGTTTTAGAATAATGAGCCTTACTTGGAATGAACTCAACGACCTTGCCGCTGGTTGTGGTTGTGATGATACCTCAAAGGGCTTGACCGATCTAGGAAAAGAAGCCATAAAGATCATAGAAAAGCTTGGCGTGATCTTTGATGTATCTCATTTGAGTGAGAGAAGCTTTTGGGATGCAATGAAGATCGTTCAAAAACCCGTTATTGCAACTCATTCCAATGCATTTTCTTTGTGTCCGGTGCCAAGAAACCTTAAAGATGATCAGATAAAAGCCATAGCTCAATCTGGGGGTTTAATAGGTATCAGTGCACTGCCACAGATCGTAGATCGTGAAAATCCAACGATAGAAAAGGTAGTTCAACATATAACTCATGTCGCCAGCATAGCAGGTGTCGGACACATCTGCCTCGGTTTTGACTTTTTTGATTATCTTATGAAAGATGATTCACTCAAAAATGTTGTCCAAAAACAAAGCCAGATGACAAAAGGGCTGGAAGATACTACCAAAGTTCCAGCCCTACTTGATTTGCTCCAGAAAAACGGTTTCGCCAAAGAGGAAATTGAAAAGATTTCTTGGCTCAACTTTATGAACTTTCTCAAGAACAATCTAAACTAACGGCTGGCGACCTTTGCAATAAACCTATCGGGAAAAAGTTTCTTGCCCACAAAGGTCACGATCTTGTTTTTCAAACCAGGAATATATACAGCTGCGTTCTTTTCAAAAGCTTTGAGCGCACCAGTGACAACCTCATCTGGTTGCATTCGGCTACCAAATTTTCTCAAATCCTGACGCTTGAAAGCTCTTTCAAAAAACCTTGTTTCTGTTGGGCCTGGAGAGACACACAAGACATGAACATTGTATTTTCTCAACTCAGCCCACAGTGCAAGTGAAAAGTTGTACACGTAAGCCTTTGTGGCTGCATATACATTGAAGTAGGGAAGAGGAATATATCCAGCAACGGATGCAATGTTTATGATACCACCTAAACCTTTTGATACCATCTGGTTTGCAAATACATGGCTGAGAGTAGTCATGGTTTTTACATTGAGTTCTATCATTCCTTCAACCTCTGCAAGTTCAAGTTTAATGAACTCTCCGTAAAGGCCAAAACCAGCGTTGTTAATCAGCAGATCGATCTGATATTTTGAAAGGTCCACAATGAGAGTTCTAACATTTTCTTGCTTTGAAAGATCTGTCCGATAGATCACAAACTCAACATCGGAAAACTGCTTCACTTTATCGGCGACTTCCTCCAAACTCTGCTCATTTCTTCCCACAGCGACTATATTCAGACCCCTTTTAGAAAGCTCGATGGCAAATTCTCTTCCAATTCCTGACGAAGCGCCTGTAACCAAAGCCCATTTGAAGTTTCTCAGATTCATCTCATCACTCCTGGCTCTATATCATCCATATTTCACCGTATTCATGTGGTGTTTCACAATATTCACAAACAAGTTTATCACCGATTCTAACGAATGATGCTCCAACATTCTCACCGTTCTTGGGATGGGTTATACAGTTTTCGTTTTTGCATCTAATTTCATCAAAATTGTATATCTTGGGAGGCAGTTTGATTCGATATTTTTCCTTCACAGAGGCATCTTTTATGATATTCACAGTTGTATTTGGAGCAATCGCTGCGAGCTTCTTGATCTCCTTTTTACTCAAGTATCTGTCTGGCAAGCTGATATAACCCTTGTAGCTTCCGTCTGCAGATTTGAAAATACCATCTGCGCTGTCACAATCGTAAAGTTTTAAGATCTTTCTGATCTTTATAACGGTATTGAAGATTTCCTCGGTGCTCTTTCCTTTTGCAATATGATCTATAACGGTTCCATTCTCAATGGGTTTGATACCACGCTTTCCTTCCTTGGCAAGGCCCTTTGTACCATGAACGATCTGAGCCGGTATGATGAATTCGTATTCATCTTCTTGTATAAAAGACATTGGTGGCTCTTCATACTCCATAGTAATTGCTCCACCTAGCATAGAAAGTAAAACAACTCTCACCCAGAAACCGTTTCTCGCCTGTGTTTCCCAACCGTTGAGAGATAGTTCATCGAGAAAGGTAGGTATCTCCGGATTCACCTTTGGTCTTGGAAGAGGGTGATAGAACTTCGTCCCTTCAATGATTTTATCGAGCATATCTTTTCTAAAAGTCACTGCCTTTCTCAAGATATGTTCTTTTTCTAAGATGTCTTCTCCCATTCTTTCAAGTTGTAATCTTGTGAAATACCAAATCTTTGCTGTACTGTTCGTAGAAAGATATTCATCGATTGAAGAAAATTTTCTCACCTCGAAGCCGTTTGATTTCATCTTTTCAACATAATGTTCTGGCATCTGAATCTCCTCAGGAGCAATCAAATCTACCTCGACGTTTTTGAAGATTCTCAGACCATCCACTTTGGAATGAACCGTTCTTCCATGGAGCAAATCACCTATGAGGGCGATTTTGATATGGGAGCTGTCAAAGTTGTTTTGCTCAAGGAATGTGAATTCATCTAACAACTCTTGAGTTGGGTGTTCATGCCTTCCGTCACCACCATTTATAAAGGCTGGTCTTTCTATCCCGTGTCGCTGGGCAAACTCACCTACCTTCCTTTCCAAAAGTCTTGGTACACCCTCTAATCTTGTTCTGACAACGAATATGGAATAGTCACCATAACTCGTGAGCATGTTGAAAGTGTCAACATAACTTTCATTCTTGTTGAAGGAAGAGTGTTCAGCGTCAAAGATATTCACACGAGCGTTCTTGTGAAATCTTGCTGCATTTATGAAAGACTCTTTGGTTCTCGTGCTTGGCTCAACAAAGACTATGTAAATGTTCACAGGGTCCTTGATTTGAAAGTAGTCAAGGTTTTCCTTGTTCAACCATTTTTGTTTCAATTCTCTGGCTTTGTCATAGAGAAAAAGTTGCTCATGTATTGAGAAGTCTCTTATCAGAGCAAGAGTTCTACTACGAAAGTTTTTCATACCAACACCTCCATATAATAAAAAAGGTCAGCTTCCGCTGACCTTCATTTGATAAATATTCGTTGTGAAAAAATATCCTTTCTTGGCAACAATATGCACTTTGAAATAACTGTTCAGTTTTGCAACCCAACCGAAGTATTTTTGTCGCTCTGCACAAAATCTCCATACTAGATACTTAGGTTATCTTATTGGCATCAAAAAGTCAATAGTCTATTTCATGCATGGTATATTTCGATCTCCTTCGTCTGAGGATCTATGAATGCCACCGTTGCTTGGCTTGAAAGATATCCGCTTGCATCGCCTGGATTTACGATCACTGTTTTGGTGCTCTTTCTAATATCAATCTTGTGGGTATGCCCATAAAAGATAAAATCAAAATAATTGGCCTCTAAAAGCGCATCAATTGCACATGGTTCGTGCATTAAGAATACCCTATGACCATCTACTATTATCTCAAGAGGTCCCTTTCTGATTCTTCCAGAGGATTTTTGATTCAACAAGATTATCTCGCCGTCATTATTCCCGAAGACTCCGTGAAAATCAAAACTATTCTTCATGAACTCCACAAGGGCAAAGGGAGATACAATGTCACCACAATGAAATACATGAGTAACTCCTCTTTTTATTGCTTCCTGGACAAAATGTCTGATTTTTACAAGATTATCATGGGTATCAGAGATTACCATCCACATCTTTATACCCCCTTAGACTATACCAAAGTTCTACTCTGTGATCAACAAAATGATATCATCATCTTTACTACGACGTGTCTCTCAGATGATCTTGTCAGATAACTTAAACTTCTCACACGTTAATAAATTAGTTTGATGAACTCTGAAATAGTCTTGACGCGCGGAAGGTTCTTTATATGTCTGTTGTAAGACCAATCCATTACAACCGTACGAATACCGTGATTTGTCAAATCTTCTATATGGTGTGGAGCATCATCTAAAGCAATTTCAATGCCAAGTTCTCTACAAAGCATTCCTTTCTTGGGTGTAACAAAGACCCTTGGCCTTATGCCCACATGTTTTTCTATCCAAGAAGTTGTCTGCTCTTCAACTGTTTTACCCTTTGTAGGAAAACGAGAGGTGACAAAAAAGATATCGTGATCACCTCTCTCAACAACCTTTCTCAACAACAGAAGATCTTCCTTCGAGCCATAAGCATTTAGAGTCTCATAGAAATTTTC
>JBKBIU010000145.1:0-4390 GCA_046294065.1 Pseudothermotoga sp. | reverse complement strand
TGAGACCCTTTGGTTGCTACAGCCCTGTAACCCAGACTATTGAAAAGATCTGCCATGAACTGTTCGAAACTCCATCCATCTTTAAAGCCGTTTGCCCATCTTGTTTTTAAATCTGATAGCTTGGGTGATCTTCTTCTAAGGCTCAGAAGCAGTACACTGATTATGATGATAGCTACCGTTATTTCGATCAACATCTTACAAGCTCCCGTGTGACCAATTTTATCCCATGATACTTGTGGGATTTAGAAAGCAAGCGAAGTGCTTTTTTAGCATGAGGAGTGATTTGATAACAGTATACATTGACTTGATCAATATTCGATAACAATGCCATGATTACTGCTTTTCTTAGATCATCGAATGTGAGTAGATTTTCATTTACAAGAACCACTCGCTTTTGTATCAACTTTTTGTAGACGGCTATCCAGCTTTTACCATAGTAAGTATGAGCTAAGCAGGTCCAGCCATCTTCTTGTAATGTTCTTTGCACCTGTAGTTTTAGTATTCGTTTGCTTTTTCTTGATTCTTTTGCGATCTTGATCAATACCAAGCTCAAAATTATGAATATGGTAAGTTTTAATAAAAACAACCTTATCACTCCACTACCATTACACATTGTACAACTTTGAATGGTAAAATTCCATTGGAGGTGCAAAAGCTGCGAAAGGGTGCTTTCATTATTTTGCTTTCGACTCTATTCATGAGTGTTTTAATAATTGTGATCGGCTTTATGATACCGGGTCAGATGCTGGTGCAGGTTCTGTACAAAAGAGTTGAGAAAAACCCATATTGCCTGCTTGTTGCAGGAACGGATGCCGTTATAGAAAAAACGGTCCGAACCGATGCTATCATGATAGTGATTATCGACCACCAACTGGGAAAAATTTTGATAACCAGTGTCCCAAGAGATCTATTAATCGGCAAAAACAAGATAAATTCCCTGTACGAGAAGTCTGGTATGAAGGGCCTTCAGGAAACATTGAAACAGTTATTAAGCATCGAATTTGACGGTTATGCCATCATAGATTACAGTGTCTTCAAATATCTTGGTGACAAGCTAGGTCCCATTGAAATACAGGTAAAAGAACCCATGAAGTATGTCGACACAGTTCAGGATCTTCACATAGATTTTCAGCCAGGGGTCTATCAAATGAAAGGCGATGAATTACTTGCCTACATAAGATATCGCCGAGAAGCAATGGGTGACCTTGCAAGGATAGAAAGGCAGAAAGAGGTTCTCATAAAACTAGCTGAAAAGGCAAGAAATCTTGATGTTTTTCAAATTGCTTCTATATTCTCAAGCTTGAGAAAGAGTGTCTCTATGAATGTGGACATAGGTGAGCTGATATATCTGTTTTTGAGGTTGAAAAAGAATATGAGTATTGGTTTTGCTTCCTTTCCCTATGTGATCAACAAGGACGGCGATGTAGTAATTGATGCACAAAAACTTTCTGATTACAAAAACGTTATTGCATCTTTGAATGTGCCACAAACAAAATCGACACCAAGAATTCTTCTAATCAATTGTTCCACCGACAAATCAAAGGGATTTCTTGCGCGGTGTCAAGACCTTTGGAAACAGAAAGTAGATGTCTTGCCAAGTCAAATTGTCTGGGAAGATGTGGGAATAAGTTCTGACAAGAACGTAGTCATAATACTCGACAAAGGGAAACAAGAACAAGTAAAATCGATCGTAGAAAAGGTATATCCTAATTATGGTTTTGTCTTCAAACTGTCTTCAGAACGGGATGTTTTCGAACAGTATTTATTTATCATAAAGAAGATGGCTGAAAATAGAATTTATCCAGTCTTTCCATATGATGCCGTTGTGTTGGTGACTAAGTGATGAGGCAGCTTCATTCCTGGGATTTAACGGTACAGGAGGCTAAGGAACTACAACTGAAGTTGAGAGAGTTATTAAAACAAGTACCGTTGGTAAATGCCAATTTAATAGCCGGGGTGGACCTATCCTTTCCAAGAGCTGACCAAGGATATGCAGTAATAGTTGTTATAGATATGAAAACGATGCAGATGGTCGAATGTGTAGTAGAAAGTTCACCCATTTCCTTTCCCTATATTCCAGGATTACTTGCTTTCAGAGAGGGTCCTGCCTTTCTCAAAGCTTGGGGGAAATTGCAGTCAAAGCCAGATGTAGTCATGTTCGATGGCCAAGGAATCGCCCATCCGAGACATATGGGCATAGCAGCCCATATGGGCCTTTTTTTGGAACTTCCCACGATAGGTGTTGCAAAGTCTCATTTCTATGGTAGATACAAAGATCCTGGTGATGATCGAGGAAATTATGAATATTTGTATGACGACAAGGGTGAGATCATAGGTGCTGTTCTCAGAACTCAGAGAATGTCAAAACCTGTATTTGTGTCACCTGGGCACATGATCGATCTCAGATCATCTATCGATCTTGTTATGAGGTGTTGTACGTCTTATAGATTGCCAGAGCCTACGAGAATCGCACATTTGATTTCACAAAAATGGCGAACTAAAAGTGATAAACTTTCTTTTTAGGAGGTGTTCAAGATGTGGCAATATTTCATGCCAACAAAGATTTTCTTTTCACAGAAGGTTGTTGAGAAAAATAAGGAGGTCTTTAAAAATTTCGGTAAAATGGCTCTTATTGTAACTGGAAGGACATCGTCAAGAATTAATGGTTCTTTGAATGATATTGAAAGTGTGCTCAGATCTTTATCTATAGAATTCTATACCTATGACAAGATAGAGGAGAATCCTACTTTTGAACAGATTCGTCAAGCCGTGAAAGAGCTTGAATCTTACAGTTTTGATTTTGTTGTTGGCGTAGGTGGCGGAAGTCCTCTTGATTCAGCGAAAGCCATAGCTGTTTTATTGAAGAATAGATCGCTCTCTGTGGAAGATTTGTACGATGTAAGTAAGTATACCTTGTCTCTTCCCATAATAGCTGTCCCGACCACATCGGGAACAGGAAGTGAAGTGACTCAGTACTCAGTTTTGACTGACGATACAGGTTTCAAAAGAGGATTTGCACACGATTTGATCTTCCCTACTGTTGCCTTGATAGACCCTTTGTACACTATGAGCATGAGTATTTCTTTAACGAGATCAACGGGTCTTGATGCTCTCTGCCACGCGGTCGAGGGTTTTCTTTCCAAAAGAGCCACTCCCATATCTGATCTATATGCAATTGAATCGATGAGACTTATAAAGCAAAACTTACCCAGAGCCCTTGAAGATCAGAAAGATTTTGAAGCAAGAGCGGCTATGTCCTTTGCTTCTTGTTTAGCTGGTATGGTGATTAGTCAGACAAGTACAACTCTTGCACATGTGCTTGGGTATCCTTTGAGCACATTCAAAGGAGTCAGGCACGGAGATGCCACAGCAGCATTTCTTGATGCGATTGTCCAAGGAGCACAGAGCGAGGTTCCCCATAAGGTTGACAAAATAAGGGAAATCTTTGGTGATATAAGAAAGTTCATTGAAGCGGCAGGTTTAGAAATAAGATTACAGATGAGTGATGAAGAACTCGAGAAATGGACCAAGAGGGTATTGACTGCTAAGCACATGCAGTGGACACGCGGCACATTCGACGAGTCAAGTATCAGAAAAATTTATGAGAGGATGAGAGCAAATTAGTGCACGAGTCATTTTGAACAAAACCAGGAGGAATTATCATCCTTGGATATATTTTACGGAGATACTCAAAATAGATGGAGAATTTGAAGAGGGACAAATCGTAGATATTTTACTTCAGGATGGGAAGTTCTTTGGACGCGGTTATATAAACACAAGATCAAAGATAAGTGTTCGTCTTTTGACAACTCAACCAAAAACTGCTCAACAGATTCTTGAGGAGAGGATTGAGCAAGCTCTTAAGAGGCGTGAATACATACTTAGGTCTGAGGAAGCCTGCCGGTTGATTTACAGCGAATCAGATTGGCTCGCTGGTTTGATTGTTGACAAATATGGTCCCTACTTGGTTCTTCAAGTCAATACCCTTGGCATGGATAAACTTAAAGACCTAATTGTGAAGACGCTCATGACAAAAATGAATATCACTGGAATCTATGAAAAGTCTGATTCATCTGCGAGATCGAAAGAAGGACTGAGTCAAATATGCGAATGGCTCTATGGTACGGGACCGGAGGTGATCTTTTATCATTCTGATGGTTTGACACTCGCTGCAGATTTGAAAGGCCAAAAGACAGGTGCTTTCTTAGATCAAAGATTCAATGCGAGGGCTACTCTGCCTTATGCGGATAACAAGCTATGTGTGGATGCCTTTTCATATACGGGTACTTTTTCATTGCACTTGTTGAAATACGGTGCCAAACATGTGAAACTTGTTGATTATTCAGAGCGTTCCTTAGAAATAGCCAAACAACTGATGAAATTGAATGGT
>JBKBIU010000144.1:0-4397 GCA_046294065.1 Pseudothermotoga sp. | reverse complement strand
AAAAAATATGATTTTTGACACACAGTTCCCGGAAATGAAAAAATTGAATCATGTAAAATATAAAAAGGAGGTGTTCTAATTTGATATTAGCAACAACCGAGAGAATTGAAGGTTATGAAATTGTTGAAACGCTTGGCCTTGTAATGGGAAATACCGTTCATTCAAAGCACCTTGGTAAAGACATAGCAGCTGCTTTCAAAACACTAGCTGGAGGGGAGATCAAATCCTATACAGAACTTCTGACTGAAGCAAGAAATATCGCTATGCAAAGAATGATAAGTGAAGCAGAAAAACTCGGAGCTGATGCCGTGGTAGGCGTTCGTTTTGGCAGTTCTTCAATCATGCAGTCTGCTGCCGAGGTCCTCGCTTATGGAACTGCTGTAAAGATCAAGAAGATCTGAGTAGTTCTTTCCCATTCCAGATGATCTCTTTTGGTTTGGGTATCAGATTGTAATCGGATGCCATGGCGTAACCGTAGGCTCCCACATCGCATATAGCTACATACTCGCCTTCTTGCGGTTCTGCCATGGTATATGATTTTCGGAACGTGTCAGCACTCTCACAGATAGGTCCAACGATGTCTGCTTTGATCTTTTTTCTATCTCTTGTTTCGTACAAAGGAATTACTCTGTGCTTTGCCCCATATAAAGCCGGTCTTATAAGATGAGTCATACCTGTATCGAGCATAATAAAGATTTTACTTGAGGTTCTCTTTACATATTCGACCTTCGCGACCAAGTATGCCGAAGAGGCCACAATCCATCGACCCAACTCTAAGATGATCGTCGAGTCAAATTCCTTAAGAATGGGAAAGATCTTTTGTTTGTAATCCTCAAGGTCAAGGACCTTACCGTTGCCATAATCTATGCCCCAGCCACCGCCAAGGTTCAGCACCTTCAACTTTAAATTCATCGATTTTGCAAAATACTTTATGGAGACAACTGCCTCGAGATATGGTTCTACTTCTGTGATCTGCGAACCTATATGACAGTGAAGGCCTATGAAATCAAGCATTTTGTTGGAGTTTATCCGTTCAATCATCTTCGCTGCTGTATCAAAATCAACACCAAACTTGTTTTCCTTTAAACCTGTTGCAATGTGTTGATGTGTCTTGGCATCCACATCTGGGTTGACTCTAATCGATACTCTAACTGGTTTTGAAAGAACCTTTTCAAGCCTCAGCAACTCTTCATAACTGTCAAGGTTTATAGAAAAGACCCCGTCTTTTACATATTGTTCTAGCTCTTCTTTTCTTTTACAGTTGCCATTGACGATTATCCTGTCCGGCGTGAAACCAACCAAACGGACTTGTTTGTATTCCCCAAAGGAAACCACATCAACCATCGTGTTTTCTTTTTCAAGAATACTCAAGATATCTTTATTGAAATTGGCTTTTACAGCATAAGCGAGTCGAAAATCGAAATCTTTGAACATTTCTTTCAGAAGAGAAAGTCTTTGGTGGATGAAAGGAAGGTCGTAGACGTAGATAGGAGTACCAAAAGACTCTGCGGCTTCTACAAGCGTGTGAGAATCCATAAGATCACCTCTCATAAAAGTCGATGTCCTAAGTTGTACTAAACACTGTAGATCTTATCATGGATTTCAGTTGAGAAGCCACCACTTTTTGTTGCGATTTGTCTATTTTTGTGCAAATCTTTCCATCTTCCATCACAACGACACTGTTACCAAATTGTTCTGCAAGCAACATATCATGGGTGATCATTACAATAGTGGTGCCAAGTTCTCTGTTTATTTTATCGGTTAGCTCCATGATCTTTTCCGTACTCTTGGGATCCAGCGCCGCTGTGTGTTCGTCCAAAAGTAGTAACTTGGGATTTGATGAAACAGCCATCACTATAGCCAATGCCTGCTTTTGCCCACCAGATAGCTTGGACGCCTTCCTTTTCAAAGATCCCTCAAGACCCATTTCAGTAGACTTCAGCAGATCTATACTTGTGGATGAAATCTTGCCAAAACTAAAACCTCTCATACCTTTTTTACTTGCAAGTATAAGATTTTCTTCCACCGTTAGATTCGGAAATACACCTTGGTTCGGGTCCTGACAAACTATGCTGGTCTTTTTGAATATCTTCTCAGAAATCACAGGCACACCAAGGATTTTACAAACACCTTGAATTGGTTTCACTTCACCTACGAGCAACTTCAAAAGTGTTGACTTTCCAGCACCATTCGATCCGACCACGACCAAGAATTCGCCTTCATTTACTTTGAGAGAAATATTTCTCAAAGCCACTCTTTCATCTAAGGTCCCTCTGTTGTAAATGACCGTTACATTTTCAATCTCTATCATATGGTCACCTCACTTCTTTTGAATCTTCTTACAGCAATCACAGCTACAACAAAAAGTGCAGTGAGCAGTTTCATATCGCTTGGTTTGAAGCCAATACGATATCCATACTTCATCGCAAAGGTCAACAAAAATTGATACAACAAGGCACCAACGACAGGAAAAATGACACCATAGATCGGCTCGCGAGAGCCAAACACGATCTCTCCTAAAATCACCGCAGCAAGGCAAACTACAACGGTACCGATCCCCATATTTACATCAGCAAAACCACTGTACATTGAAAACAAAGCACCTGAGAAACCAGCAAAAACATTACCCATGATCAATCCAACAAAGGCAAAGAGATCAGGATTGACTCCTAAAACCTTCACTGCAAAACGATTTCTACCATACCCTCGGAGCATGGTACCGAACTCCGTTTTGAGAAAGAGTGCAACAATTATGACCGACAACAAAACAATTACAGAGATGATAATAAGGTCATGACCATCTGCAAGGTTAGTAAAAGGAATTCTTACGGCTTTCAAGCCACTGGCTTCAAAGTTTGTATTCGCTGAACCGCCGAGTATATCGTCTAAAGGTGTCTTTCCAACTATCTGCTCATAGTTCATGATCTTTCCCGTGTCAAATTTTGGGACAGGTAGATTTGGTGCATTCATAACTCTGATACTCAATGAATAAAGCCCTGTCATAACCATGATTGAAGCAAGTAACGAATTGATTCTGAACCTTGTTGTTATGAAAGCAACAACAGCACCGGCCGCGCCAGCGGCAAGTGCAGCCATAAAGGTTGAAAAGACCCACCCATGACCGGAATGAAGGAGGACGACCGCGACGGCCCCCCCAAGAACATAGGAGCCATCGGGCGTCAGATCGGGAAGATCAACGAGGCGGAATGATATATATACACCCATGGCGGCCAAAGATAATAAAAGTCCTTGTTCAATTATTGGAATCATTTAGACACCTCTTTGCCGTCTTTGACCACAATATTGGCTCTGTCAAGAAGATCAGGCGGTATCTCAACATTGAGCTGTTTTGCTATATCAAGATTTATGTATAAAACAAGTGAATCTGGTCCAACCACATGAGATTCAAGATCACTTGGTTTGGCTCCCTTGAGCAGAGCAACGAGCAACTGGCCCGTTTCCACTCCGACTTGGAAATAGTTGAAACCAAAACCAACAATCCCTCCACCACGTGCTATGTCTATGTCCGCTGCGATTATTGGCTTTTTCAATCTCAAAGCCGTACTACCGATGGCTTCGATCGAAGAAGCAGCGGTATTATCGGTCCCTATATATAGAACATCCACACTGGGTCCTATACTATTGAGGGCTGTGATCATTTCACTTGGAGAGGTACCTGGAATATCGATGATTGTTATTTCAAGTGATGGGGCAGCAGATTTAGCAATATTAGTTAGAGTGACAGAGTTTGCTTCCCCGGGGTTGTAAATCACGCCAACTTTCTTGGCATTTGGAAAGATCTTTTTGACCAATCTAAGCTGAGTTGCAACAGGAACCATATCTGATACTCCAACAACATTCGAATCGTTTTTTCCAAGTTTTTTTATCAGTCCAGCACCTACCGGATCGGTCACAGCCGAAAAGATGACAGGCCTGTCGCTTATGGTCTGAACGCAAGCTTGAGCAGATGGTGTTGCAATGGCAACCACAAAATCTACTTTTTCAGTTGCAAACTTCTTTGCTATGGTTACAGCATTCTGCATACTTCCTTGTGCATTCTGTCTGTCGATGATAACATCTTGGCCCACCTTGAAACCCGCTTCTTCGAGTGTTTTAACGATCCCATCAAAAACTGCATTCAATGCTGGATGATCCACAATCTGCGTTATACCAACCCTGACAGCACCAAAACTTACAACACAAAGGACTAAAACTACAGCGGCTATTAACCTTTTCATACCAACACCCCCAGCAGTGAGTTTTTAAAAAAAGAGGGCATCCTTTTTTGGATGCCCTCTCCCTTTACCTTTTACAGATTCCCCTGCTTATGTACCAAGCGGTATTAGGGGAATCTCGGAAGAGGGCATTCCCCTAAACCACCAATAAGCATATGCAAA
>JBKBIU010000143.1:0-4400 GCA_046294065.1 Pseudothermotoga sp. | reverse complement strand
TTGCACAACAGCTTCCTTACGTGAAAACCTTCCAGTTGTTCCCATACATTTCAGAAGTATTGGACGAAATTGCAGTTTATTTGGAAGACGTTTTGATCACCAGAAAGCTGACACCCGAAAAGGCTATGCAAATGGCTGAAGAGGCAGTTCAAGACATTCTCGACGATTACTGGGCAACCGTAGGTAAGAAGAAATAATTTTTTTACGAACGAGGGAGATGAAAATCATGCGTAAGTTAGCAATGTTTCTCATAATCGTCTGTGTGGTAACATTCGCGCTCTCCTTTGAACCATTGAAAGATAGATCCCTGATTGCTTATTTCCCCTTTGACGAGGATTTCAAAGATGCCTCCGGGAAATTTGGCGAAGCAGAAATAACTGGATCGACGATTGGCGGAACGGTTTTAGGCAAGACAACAATTGAGTTCAAAGAGGGAATGAAGGGAACTGCTGCCTACTTCCCTGGCAGAAGAGGGCTTATTCTCCCGGAAGACTTGATAAAAGATTACGACTACACCTTCGCATTTTGGGTCAATCCAGAGAACTTCACCATGCACACGACAACCTTTTTCGGTATATTCGTCGACCAGAATCAAGGATACCATTGGGTAAGTTTTGTACCTTTTGGATGGAATCAGGGGACTTTACTTTGGTCAAACGACTCAGCTGCTTCCATATGGTTTGACGGCCTGATGGAGGAGAATCTGCAATTAGAAAAGTGGTACCATGTCGCTGTAACGGTAGACAAGGGAAAGGTTCAAGTCTATATCAACGGTAGACCCGTGTTGAAAACAGTACAGATCAACGGTCAACCAAATCCAGAAGGGCTGATTCCAGATGCTTTCAGTTTAAAACCTGGTGGGATATTTGCCCTGGGCGTTAACTATTGGGATCCAGCGTTCCAAGGTATGATTGATGAACTGTGGATATTTGATAGACCGTTGGCTCAAGAAGAAATCATGGCTCTTTACGAACTCAAGTACTAAGGAAACACAACGCGTTTCGTTACAGAGCCCCTGATAATCGGGGGCTCTTTAAAACTATGGAGGTGAATCGATGAAACACCTGCTGATCTCTGTACTGTTGTTTGGCAGCTTTATTGGTCTTGGTGAAGCAGTTCCAGTTTTCAAATGGGCTGTGGTACATGATCCTTCAGTTATCAAATTCAACGACACGTATTATTTGTTTGGGTCGCATCTTGCTGTGGCTAAGTCAACTGACTTGATGAGCTGGACGCAAGTGAATCTGAATGTTTACAAGGGAAATCCAATAATACCTGATATTAAGGAAGATCTCAAGGAGGCTGTTTCCTGGTCAGGTGCAGATTCAATCTGGGCACCTCATGTCGTTCAGTTGTCTGATAAGAGATTTTACATGTATTACTGTGCCTCGACCTTCGGTTCGCCACGTTCGGCAATCGGTATAGCTGTATCTAATGAGATAGAAGGTCCTTACAACCACTATGCAGTAATCCTAAGATCGGGTCAAGGGGTAAAGGATGGTCCTAGCGAAGATGGAACTTTATACAATGGAATGAAACATCCCAACTGTATAGATCCACACACCTTTTTTGATAAAGATGGCAGACTTTGGATAGTTTATGGTTCGTACTTTGGAGGAATATTCATCCTTGAACTTGATTCAAATACTGGATTACCGTTGCCCAATCAAGGTTATGGTCAAAGATTGATGGGTGGCAATCACAGTCCAATCGAAGGTCCATTCATATTGTACAGTCCAGAGACTGATTATTACTATCTGTTCGTCAGCTTTGGTGGACTTGATTCGCGAGGTGGGTACAACATTCGAGTGGTGCGTTCAAGGAGTGTTACTGGTCCGTACTATGACATAGAGGAAAATGATATGCGCGAGTGTATGGGTGGAGCGAGAGTTATAGAGCCCTTTGGAATAAAACTTGTAGGAAATTTCAATTTCAATGAATTCAGTGTATTGAGTGCTGCAACCTTTGGATATGTATCGCCGGGACATAATTCAGCTTATTATGATCCACAAACTGGTATGTACTTCATATTCTTCCACACGAGATTTCCTGGCAGAGGGGAAAGCCATCAAATCAGAGTTCATCAACTTTTGTTGAACGAAGAAGGTTGGTTTGTCATGGCACCATTTCCTTATGCTGGTGAGACAAATTCTGCCCTTGGAGAGAGCGAGATTATTGGGGAATATTTCATCATCAATCACGGAAAAGAGATATCCAAAGATATCAAACAACCTAAAAGAGTCAACCTGAATGGCGATGGAACAGTTTCTGGAGGTTTCGAAGGTACTTGGCAGGTAAAGAACGGCAATTTCATAGATATTTTCATCAAAGAAGATGGTCAAAAGGTCATGTACAAAGGAGTTTGTTTAAAACAGTGGCACCCAACAGAGCAAAAGTGGGTTACAGCATTTTCTGTAGTTTCCCAGAAAGGGATCTGCATTTGGGGTGTGCGTCAGAACAATAACTGACCATATGGCAAGTAGTTGTTGCAGAAAGGAGGAGATCGGTGATCAATTTGAAAAAGTACGAATTCTGGGTCTTCGTGGGTAGTCAACATCTTTATGGGTCTGAAACACTCAAGAAGGTTGAACAGCAAGCTCGAAAGGTTGTTGAAGAACTTTCCAACAGTATGCCGTCACCGTTGATTTTCAAAGGTGTTTTAACGACATCCGAGGAAATATTGGGCGCTTTCGAGCAAGCAAATGCTCGGACAAACTGCGCTGGTGTGATAACGTGGATGCACACTTTCTCACCTTCAAAGATGTGGATTAGAGGTCTTCTTACGAATAAGAAACCACTTTTGCATCTACATACACAGTTCAACAGGGATATTCCTTGGGACGATATAGACATGGATTATATGAACCTCAACCAATCTGCCCACGGTGATCGTGAGCATGGTTACATTCATGCAAGGTTGAGAGTACCAAGAAAGATAGTGGTTGGCCACTGGCAGAGTGAGGAAGTCAAGCAAGAACTTTCAAGATGGATGCGCGTAGCCTGTGCCATAGCCGATGGCAGATCCGGCCAAATTGTCAGATTTGGTGACAACATGCGTGAAGTAGCGAGTACCGAGGCTGACAAAGTTGAAGCGCAGATCAAAATAGGCTGGTCGGTCAATACCTGGGGTGTTGGAGAATTAGCAGATAGAGTAAAGAGCGTTCCACAAGGACTTGTTGAAGATCTTATGAAACATTACGCAGAGAAGTACATTCTCCCCGAGGATGAAGACGATCTGAAGGCTGTTAAAGAACAAGCAAGGATCGAGTTGGCACTCAGAGAGTTTCTCAATGAAAGGAATGCCATAGCGTTCACGACAAGCTTTGAGGACCTTCATGGTCTGACCCAACTGCCAGGGCTGGCAGTTCAACGTTTGATGGAAGAAGGTTTTGGGTTCGGTGCTGAGGGCGATTGGAAGGTCGCTGGTCTGGTGAGAGCACTAAAGGTGATGGGCTGGGATTTGAGAGGTGGAACATCTTTCATGGAAGATTACACCTATCATTTGGCTGAAAAAAATGAACTTGTCCTCGGTGCCCATATGCTCGAGATATGCCCAAGTATTGCCCGCGACAAACCGAAGATAGAAGTACACCCATTGAGCATAGGTGGAAAGGCAGATCCAGCAAGACTGATCTTTGAAGCACAATGTGGAGAAGCATTGAATGTATCAGTTATTGATCTTGGTAACAGATTTAGATTGATTGTCAACAAAGTGATATCTGTTCCCATGGAGAAATCAATGCCACGTTTACCAGTTGCAAGAGTTTTGTGGAAACCATTACCAAATTTTAAAGATGCTGCAACTGCGTGGATAATTGCAGGTGGATCACACCATACGGCTTTCACCACCGCCGTTGATCACGGGTACCTTACAGACTGGGCAGAAATGTTGGATATGGAATGTGTAATCATAGATGAAAAGCTCGATCTTGAGAGATTCAAGAGTGAATTGAGAACTAACGAGGTTTACTGGGGAATCTTCAAAAGATGAGGGAAGCTCCTTTTCCCTCATCTATTTGGTGGACTACTCACCGAAGATCTTTCTATCAACTCAGGCGTCAGAACTATATTCTGGGCACCCTTCCCATCAAGCATGTCGAGAAGAATTTCGGCGGCTTTTCTACCGACGTCTTCTTTGGGATGGGTGAAAGTTGTTAAAACTTCTCTGGTATCACCTATGGGAGCATCATCGAATCCAATGACTGATAGATCTTCCGGTATCTTGAATCCCAGCCTTTTGGCAACTAAATACACCTGGAGTGCCGTCGCATCGTTATAACAGAAAACGGCTGTGGGTCTTATCTGTTTTGGCAAATTTAGCAACTCGTAAGCTATTTGCATGGGTGCACTTGTGAATTCCGATACGTTGAAAGCTTTATCGTAGATTTTTGCAAAGCGAA
>JBKBIU010000142.1:0-4414 GCA_046294065.1 Pseudothermotoga sp. | reverse complement strand
TCCAAAAAAGCCGCTTTCAATTCATTCAGCTGTTCTTCGCTTGCATTTTGAATTGCAAGCTTTATAGCCCCTTTTTCTAAGCACCTTCGAACTTCGAGCAACTCCAAAATGTCCTTTGGCTCATCGGAACACACTTTGAGTGGTATGTTCAGGGAGATAACTAAACCGTTCTTTCTCACCACATAGGTGCCACTGCCATGAACAGTCTTTGTGATTCCTTCCAGTTCTAAGACTCTCAGAGCTTCCCTCACAATGGTTCGACTTACTTGAAACATATCTGCCAGCTGGTGCTCACCTGGTAGTTTATCTACATCGTACTCTAGTATCAACTTCTTGATGGCTTCAGCAACAAGAATGGACTTTCTTTCCTTGGTCGTGATCTCTATACCTATCACCCCTTTTTATTCTTTCATGCCTGTTAATGATATACCCTCAACGAAATACTTTTGGGCTATTAAGAACATTATAATCACTGGTAACATCACGACAACTGCCGCTGCCATTTGGTATGGCCAGTTTACCTCAAACATGGTTTTGAAATAAGCAATTCCAACCTCCACTGTGCGCATTTTTTCTGTTCGAGTCACCAGCAGTGGCCACATAAAAGCCTTCCATGCACCCATGAAAGCAAAGATGCCGAGAGTCGCAAGTGCCGGTTTTGAAAGAGGAAGAACGATCTTCCAAAATATCATGAACTCACTTGCACCATCTATTCTCGCGGCATCTTCCAGGTTCTTAGGCAGTGTGAGAAAGAATTGCCTTAACAAAAATGTGCCCCAAACGCTGAAAAATGAAGGTACCGTCAAAGCCCAGTAGGTATCGATCCAATTCAGTGATTTTACGATGAGGAACGATGGAATCAAGGTTACGATACCTGGTACCATCATCGTAGAAAGAAACATCCAGAAGACAAAGTCGCGCCCTGGAAAGTTCATTCGCGCAAAAGCATAGGCTACCATAGAGCAAAAGAGTAGCTGCACAGGTACAATTACAATAACCATGATTGTAGAATTTAAGAAATATCTTCCAAAAGGTACCAGTGTCATCGCATTCTTATAGTTCGACCACTTCGGTTCATCTGGTATGAACTTAGGCGGAAACTGGAAAACTTCCATTTTATCCATCAAAGATGTTGAAACCATCCACAGAAAAGGTATCAACATTGTTAAGGCCACAAACAAAAGGATAGCATAAGTTAAAATATTGCCTACCAATTTTGATATCCCATTTTTCTTCATGATTCATTCACTCCTCGTAGAAAGTTTTTCCCATCAATTTGAATTGAATGAATGATGCTGTAAAAATCAATAGAAAGAGAAACCAAGACTGTGCACTAGCATAACCCATGCTGAAGCTTTTCCAAGCGGTATTGTATATATGATAGACAAAGACATTCGTGGTACCCGCGGGACCTCCCTGAGTCATAACGTAAACTGGTGTAAATACTTGAAATGAACCTATGATGGAAGTTATCAATAGAAAAACATTAGTAGGTTGAAGCATGGGCAAAGTTATGTACAGAAACTTATTCCAGCTGTTTGCACCGTCGAGATCTGCTACTTCATACAAATAACTCGGTATGCCCTTCAAACCAGCCAGGTATATGACCATTTGGTATCCAAGATTCATCCATATGGTCATTATCATTATCGACATCATAGCAGTCTTTGGGTCTGATAACCACCTTTGAGGTGGTACCTTGAAGAAGCCAAGCAAATAGTTGAGCAAACCAAATTCAGGGTTATAGATCCACTGCCAAACTATCGATATGGCAACAAAGGAAGATATAGATGGCAAGAAGTAAAGTAACCTAAGAATATTTATGCCTTTTATCTTCTTGTTCATCAAGAGTGCAACTCCCAAAGATAGAGCCATGCCTATAGGCACATTCAGTGTATAGACGGCCGTGTTTTTCAAAGAGCGCATGATATCTTTGTCTTTGAAAACATTGACAAAGTTTCCAAAGCCAACGAATGGTTTCAATGGATCGACCATAGACCATTCGTGAAAGCTAAGATAGAGCGAAAATACTATGGGAATCAAAAGCCACATCATGAACATAAATACTCCAGGTATTAGAAAGGCGTAACCCTTTATCGTGTTTCTAAGTACCAATCTGTTGCGAATATTTCTTATGACAAAATCTAGTGCAAAGAGCGCAAAAGCAACGCTGCTGAGGACCACAAAGAAAACAAGAATCAAATTCTTTCCCTGTGTGTTAACCCTCAAGGGCAGATAGCCCATCTTTGTTTCACCAGTTTTAAAGACAAAGATCTTCAAACCACGTATAGTGTAGAAGTCTTTACTGGGGACAAGCTTTGCAAGCGTGTTAATCTCTTTCTTCAAATTGGCTGTGATCGCCGTCGAAGAGGATATGAGCTTTTCATTTTCATCGAAAGCAACCAGATTAAAGATTCTGGTTAAATCCACCAAGTTCTTGGAGCTCTTAGCATATTGTTCCATGTACCTATTTAGGGACCTACTGAAACCACTGACAGTTTCCTGAGAGAATCTGTCATAGCTTTCTTTCAAAAAGAATGTTATAAACACAAAGGAGATCAAAACCAGAACAGAGCATAACCTGGAAGAAAGCAAAGGGGCTTTCGATAACAAAACAATGAACAGGCAGATGATCATCAAAGCTGCAACAATAATTACCATCAAATATAAGGAATTCATAACCCGAGCTTTAAAATCCGCCACATTTAACCCGACAACGATGATACCTTCGGTATGCCAACCTATATTGTCAAGAAAAGGTGTCGCAACGACTAGGTACTGTTTGTTATTGTATCTGGCTGAAGTAGAAACTGGGTTCCAAGACGACTGCGCAACTTTTAGTAAATTATCAGAAACTGGTAACTCTATGTTATTGCCAACCTTGACTATTTCTTTCGTAAGGTTAGAAATAAAAGTAAAAGCGTAATCTATTTGATTAGTTATATCTTCCTCATAAACGAGGAAAGTATCGAAGGCGAAGTCTTTTGCCCTAATAACACGAACGAGCAATCTAGAGTCCTGAGCTATTATTGTCGGGACAGGATCTCCCGTTAGTAAACTGAAGATCAAATCTTCTGTAAGTTCTATAGTTTTACCATCTTGGGTCAGTGGTTTGCCGGACTCATTGACCAAGTAAATATGACCACTCTTTTTATTCTCACCGAAATCAACAATTTCTGCTTGGAAAAAGCTTTCAGCATTTCTTGAAACTTTATCTCTGATTTCCTGTAATGTAGCACGCACAACTTTGGAGCTCTCCTCAAGGTTCTCAGATTTAACACTTTGAATAGTCTTTAAAAAGAGAACTCCAAGGACGATTGAGCATATGACAATCACAGCACATAAATAGATAAACAAAAAAATTCTTACATTCATCTTATTTCTCCTCCTAAGAGCGGCTTCGTTCATAAAAGGTGGTGGCTCTTGCCACCACCTTCGTTAGTTAGCCCTTATCAGCGACCGAACACTTTGGATTCAATTTCTTTAACGGCCCAGTCTAAAGCCTCTTTGACAGGAGTATTCAGAGCTATAATCTTGTCCATGGCTTCTGCAAAAATATTCTCAGCCTTGTACCAATCAAAGACTCTTGATCCAATGGGTATTCTAGCTGTTGGTATTATTTCAACGAACTTCTTTTCAACACCCCATTTGTCCTGTGCAACAAGCAGGTCGTTTGTGGGAATATGTCCAGACAGCTCGATTCTCGCTTCGAGCACTTCGCGTTTTTGTCCCTCCGCTCCTGCTAACCAAGCAACGAACTGCAGAGCTTCTCTTGGGTTTTTCGTCGCAGATATAACACTCCATGCTGTGGCGTATATCACAGTTTGACTAGTCTTCGCGTATGGTCCCCTGGGCAACCTCACGACACCAACATCAAGGGTACCTTCCTCTATGTATTTTCTCATACCAAAGAGTGACCAGTGACCACTTATGTAGAATCCTATTCTATTTGTATAGAGCATATTTCCAAGACCACCTAAGGCGGAAACGGTATCTGGTTCAGGCGCTACTTTGTACTTCTTCATCAAATCAACGAAGAACTGAACTGCCTCGATTGTCTGTGGGCTATTGAGGTACCCTGCAACGGTCTTGTAGTCGGGTGAAATAATCTCTCCACCATAAGACCATATCTTTGGACACATCTGATAGAAAAATTTCCCAACATAGGCACCGTATTGATCAATCTTGCCATCGCCATCGAGATCTTTTGTCATTGCCTGTGCCATTTTTAGAAAATCGTTCCATGTCCAGTCATCACTGGGTTCGGACAGTCCGGCTTGCTTTAAAAGCTTTTTGTTGTAGTACACAACCATAGGGGTGAAACCTTTCGGAAGACCAAAGAGTTTTCCATCGGGTGATGTGAATACTTCGAGCACGTTCGGATAGTACTCTTCAATGTTAATCCCTAAAATCC
>JBKBIU010000141.1:0-4422 GCA_046294065.1 Pseudothermotoga sp. | reverse complement strand
AAATAATCAAACACAAATGGTATTTTCAGAGTCTGAGAGATTTGAAGGACATCCCGTGCGTTGAACAAATTTTCGTCGTTTTCAACGGCAAGGCGTCTCTTGAGCCAGCTGTTTTTCTCCACAGTGTCTATAAATTTGTCGATAGCTCTTTGTTTGGCTTCATAAACACCACCAACGTGAACTACGACTACACCATCCTCACCTATACCGAGCCTGTCGAGGAGCCAAAAATGGTACTGTAATTCCCTGAGAGATCTATCCACAACGTCCTTGTTTGGTGAATTGAGCACGACAAACTGTCCTGGATGCATCGTCATTCTGATGTTGTATTCTCTTCTTATTCGTTTACCCGCATCCATTAGTAAAGGTTCAAGTTTGTACAACCATCTCTCCTCAAAGTTATCATGAGATGCGAAAGGAATGAAGCTTGAACCAATTCTAAAGACTTGAATGTTCTCCGATTTGCATAAATCTAAGAGCTTGAAAAGATCGCCCAAGTTCATGAGAAAAGCTTTGAACAATCTGTCGAAATTCAGATTCTGGAGTCTAACAGTGTGATTTGTGCTCATCCTACTATGGGCATCTGAACAAAAAGTTCCAAAACCTATTTTCATCATACTGCACATGCAGAATAAAAGAACACCTTTAGATGAGACACCGTCTTTGTTTAAGCTTCTCTGTCAAGAGAAGTGTGAATCCAGCGCGAAGTTGAATAGGTGCGTTGAATACTCTTTCTCCCATTGCTGTGTATTTTCGTGCAGGGTTCTGTCGATGTGAACTTCTTGTTAGTTTCAAGAAATTTAACTCCATAAATGTCATGAAAAGAGCTCCTTTCAATCTCACAATATATTAAAGATTCTTCAGTTCTTCCCTCCTTTTTCTGTATTCAATTATGGGAGCATCCCCAGATATGAGATTTTCATTCATTCTCAGTTCACTCTTCTTTGGAAGTTGTGTTTCAACGACTCTCTTATCTTGGTGTAAAACTATTTTGTTGAAAGGCATGCCGAGCTTGGCGATGAGCTTGTTTAACAAGAAAGATTTTGTAAAACCAACGTAAAACCTAAGGTATATCATCGTGTGCTCTTGATCAATCGGCACAAAGGCAGCTGTTACTCGCAATTTCTTGTCTATGTGGTTCTGCCAGATGTTTGGAAACCTGAATTCTAAATAGACTTTAGTTTTTTCTATATCCATTTGTTCAGGTTTCTTTGCCAATGTTCCATCGTCTACTCTGCTAAAGACGTAGAAAAAGAACATCGTTTCATCGATCCACTTCACGATTGGACCCTCAACAATTGTTCTGTTTCCACGCCCTATGGTGTTGTGATGAACAAAAGGTAAATGCACAGGGTCAAGTTGGTTTTCAATCGCTCTCGAATAGTGCACATTCCAAACTTCTTTAAATTCGCTGTAGGATAAATCGCCTGTTATATCTTCGAAATACTTTGGAGTTGTCTCTGGCGTTTTTTCACCATACCAAAGCCATATGAACCCATCTGTTTCGTAGGTCGTGTAAGATTGAACTTTGAAATTTTTTGGAACAGGAGCCTTTCTACCATTTGCCGGGATGACCTTAACATGTCCTGTTGGATCGTACTCAAAGCCGTGAAAGGGGCACCTGACTCTTTCACCGCCACCGATTATCTTTCCATGGGATATGGAAGCACCCCGATGGCAGCATATGTCTGAAATACAATGGACATTTCCCTTTTCATCACGCCAAAAGACGAGGTTCTCACCAAATCTTTTAACACCGATCAACTGTCCTTTTTTCAATTCTTTCGAAGATAAGACGACGTACCATTGGTTTCTAATCATGCTAAAGCCTCCTTAAAGTTTCTACAGTATTCATGAGGTCTTTGAAATCATCCATCTTTTTGTTGAACAAGTTTCTTGATTTCCAATCTGTTTTTATAGAGTATAATTCCTAAATTGCCAGCATAGAGTATCAAGAGCTCAAATCTACCTTGAAAAACTCTCCACACTACGTAGAAAAAAAGCACTAAAAAGCCTATAAGAACGCGTAAAGTATCTTCTTCAGGAGTAGTTTTCCTTTTGCCTTTGATTTTGTTCCACAAAGAGAACAAGGTGAACACTGTGCCGAGCAAAATTGGTGCTTCCCATTTTGTCAACGCCGACCAAGCACCAAAGGTTGTAGCAACAGCCTTTCCGCCTTTGAATTTCAAAAATGGAGAAAAGGCATGACCTGCGACTGCTGCAAGAGCCGCAAGGCAAATGACAAAGGGTGTGACATTAGCAGAGTTATTCCAGCTAAAAAATGCCAATGGAAAAACCCCTTTAGAATAATCCAACAAAAGTGCGGTAAAGCCCCATTTGAAGCCTGCGGCACGCCAAAGATTAGTTGAACCTGGATTACCGTCTCTGATTTGTCTAAGATTGATACCCTTCGCCTTGGCTAATATATAGGAATACATGACGCTGCCAGATAGAAACTGGAGTATTATTATGAAAATGTAAGTTACAAAGTTATACATCTATCTTCCTTCCCTTCCAATTAACTTTTTTCAAAACAACTGTTTGGTAGAGTGAGTATAAAAATACCACTATGAAAAATAGGAAGTGAAGTGGATAGAGTAAAGCGTCATACCAGCGGTAATCACCTGTAGGTTTTAAAAGTAGATAGAAGAAAAGGGACAAGCCAATGTATCTAAAAGCTGTGTAGGCTAAGGAAAGATCGAAGCTAGAAAAGGATGAGTAATAACCTGCCATCCACAAAAGAAAGAGCAAGAAAGTAAGTGGACCACCTGTCGTTGCCCCAGAGGACATATTCTTTGAAAAGCCTTGAAAAAGCTGCTTAAAACCCGCAGGGTACATTCTAAACTTTATTATACCGTTTCCGAGAAAGTTACTGACCTTAATTCCTCTTTTAATATAAAGTTTTGCCAATTTTATATCCTCAAGAACTGAATCCCTAATTGCTTGATGTCCCCCTGTGTATTCGTAATCCTTTCTTGAAGTGAGTATCACGGGGCCGAAGGCACCAGAAGGTGTCTTATAGGGAAAGCCTAAGGTGTTACTGCCATATATTACGAGAATGTTGAAAACAGCTGTGAAATGTTCATAGAATCTTTCGAACCTCTGATAGGGCCAGACAGACAAAAGCCCCCCTTGCTTTTCAAATTGCTCAATTAATGCCTGTACAGCATTTTCACCTGGTTCAACATCAGCGTCCATAAATATGAGAATCTCTCCCGTTGAATGTTGGAATCCATTCCATATCGCCCAGGATTTGCCTACCCATCCTTTTGGCGGATCTTCTTTGAGATCGACAACTTTGATGTTTTCAAAGCCTTTAGCGATTTCTGAAGTTTTGTCTGAGGAATTATCGTTTACAACTATAATTTCATTAGGCAAGATACTTTGCTTTCGCAAGAGTGTAAGAATCTTTCCAATGTTTTGTTCCTCGTTTCTAGCTGGAATGACTATGGATATTCTGTAGTTTTTTTGCGCACCGCTTTCATGAAATTGGAGCATTCTCTTTGATCTGGTTGATATTGAAATAAGAGATATTACCGCCGTCAGTAGAAAAAAAACAATATCTATAAACACAAGACACCTCCCTAAAGTTTTACCATCTCTGTACAACTGTTTTCACTAAATTGTATCACGAACCACTGAATGGAAGGAATACAAAAATGTTATCATATTAAATAGAAATATTTTACAAATCTTCAGTAAAATTGAAATACCTTGAGGAGGATGGGTATGACACTAAGGAAGGATACAAAAAACGTACTTTTGACTCTTTTCTTCATAGTTTTTGCCGATATGGTTGGTTTTGGCTTGATCATTCCGCTCTTACCCTATTATGCGAAGCAATTTGGAGCGGAAGATGTTGTTGTTGGTTTCTTATCGACGATCTATCCGTTGGGACAAATCTTTGCAGCGCCCTTGATCGGAAGACTATCAGACAAATTTGGAAGAAAGATAGCACTTCTTTTGAGTGTAGGTGGAACTTTTTTATCACTTCTTATCTTAGGATTTGCAAGGTCTTTGACCTTTATATTTGTTTCACGTCTTCTTGACGGTCTCACCGGCGGGAACATAAGCGTGGCTCAATCCTACATTAGCGATTTTTCAGATGAAAAATCGCGTTCCAAAAGTCTTGGCTTGATCGGTGCAGCTTTTGGCTTGGGATTTATATTGGGACCTGCCATCGGTGGTTTCTTAAGCAGATGGGGATTTTCGGTGCCAGCATTCTTTGCCTCAGCCCTGGCTTTGATGAACCTCATCAATATAATCGTTTTCTTGCCCGATTCCAAACCAGCAACGGATCCAAGAAAGGTACCTTATACGTTCGAAGAGTTGGTAAAAACTTTCAAACAGCCAAAAGTAGCTTCACTTTTGTTCACGAGGTTGTTCTATTCTCTTGGCTTTACAACCTTTGAATCATCTTTC
>JBKBIU010000140.1:0-4434 GCA_046294065.1 Pseudothermotoga sp. | reverse complement strand
CAAATGGATGCCATCTTTCCTTGGATCGATTATCGTGTATACATGGAACAGAAAATTTGAGAGGAGGGATACAGTGCCCGCGAAATACTATGAAATCAGGTGGCACTCACGAGCAGGACAGGGTGCGAAAAGTGCTTCACAGCTTTTTGCAGAGGCGGTTTTGGACATGGGAAAGTATGCTCAAGCGTTCCCAGAATATGGAGCTGAAAGATCTGGCGCTCCCATGAGAGCATTCAACAGAATCAGCGATGAAAAAATAACTGTTCATTCCTCTGTTGAGAATCCAAATGTTGTTGTCGTTATAGACGACACACTTCTCTCGCCTGCCGTTGTGGAAGGTTTAGATGAAAAGGGTGTCTTGATAGTCAACACAGCTCATCCCATTGAGTTCATCAGAAAAAGGACGGGTTTCAATGGAAAAATCTGCACAATAAAAGCAACCGATATAGCTCTTGAGGAAATTAAAAGAGGTATACCAAACACTGTAATGCTCGGAACTATCGCGAGGGTTACAGGCTTGATCACACTGGAAGCTGCTGAACAGAAGGTTCGTGGTATGTTTGAAAAGAAATTGTCTGCAGAAATGCTTCAAGCCAACATAAGGGCTTTGAAGAGAGGTTACGAGGAGGTGAGCTGCAGTGGCTGAGCTCAAGAAGTGGACCGAGATTCCCATTGGTGGAGTCATAACGGAACCCGGCACAGCCAAAAAGTACAAAACAGGAACATGGAGAGTGAAAAGACCAATTTACGATAGATCTAAGTGTATTGATTGTATGATGTGCTGGTTCTACTGTCCTGATCAAGCAATCATGCAGGAAAATTCAATAATGAAAGGAATCAACTACTTTTACTGCAAAGGTTGCGGTATTTGTGCAAATGTCTGTCCCAAAAATGCTATTGAAATGAGACCAGAGACAGAGTTTGTACACGAGGAGGAATGAAGATGATTAAGACACATAAAGAAGCAATCACAGGTGCGCAGGCGGCTGCCTATGCGATGAAACAAATAGAACCAGATGTTGTAGCAGCTTATCCAATCACTCCGCAAACACCGATAGTTGAGTATTTTGCCAAGTACGTTGCTGATGGAGCTGTTAGAACCGAGATGATACCAGTCGAAAGCGAACACAGTGCAATGAGTGCAGTTGTGGGTGCCGCAGCTGCAGGAGCAAGAGCCATGACGGCGACGAGTGCTAACGGCCTTGCACTCATGCACGAAATTGTTTATATCGCTGCTTCTATGAGACTCCCAGTTGTAATGCCTGTTGTCAATAGAGCATTGAGTGGCCCTATAAATATTCACTGTGATCACAGTGATACGATGGCAGAGAGAGATTCTGGTTGGATACAACTGTTCTGTGAAGATTCTCAAGAGGTTTATGACCTAACATTGATGGCCGTAAGGCTTGCTGAACATGAGCAGGTAAGACTCCCGGTTATGGTCAACCAGGATGGTTTTATAATCTCTCATGGCGTTGAACCAGTTGAATTGTTGCCTGATGATGTTGTGAAAAAATTCGTAGGTGAACTCAAACCACTCTATCCGCTGCTCGATACAGAGCATCCCGTTACATATGGCCCACTGGATCTTTATGATTATTATTTTGAGCACAAAAGACAACAAATCGAAGCAATGAAAAACGTCTTCAAAGTCTTTCCAAGTATAACAGAGGAATTCTACAAGATATGTGGTAGAAAGTACAACTTTGTTGAACCATATAAGATGGACGATGCTCAGTATGTCATGGTCGCCCTTGGTTCGACAAATGGAACAATCAAGTATGTGGTAGATAAATTGAGAGAACAAGGTAAAAAAGTTGGTCTGTTGAAAATATGGATGTTCAGACCATTCCCCAAAACTGAGATTCAACGTTTGTTGACAGGTAGAAAAGCTGTCGTCGTACTTGACAGATCAGCCTCTTTTGGAGCTGAAGCACCACTTTACGAAGCAATCAAATCTTCACTCTACGATGTGGCATCAAGGCCACTCTTAGGATCTTTCGTCTATGGCCTTGGCGGAAGGGATATAAATCCAGAACTGATAGAATTCGCATTCGAAAAGGCAATGAAACATGAACTCGTTGCAGATCAAGAACTTTACCTTGGTCTCAGAGAATGAGGAGGTGCAATTGAATGCCGTTGACAATGAAGAAACTTGCAGAGGTTTTTACCAATAAAGAAACTGGACTGACACAGGGTCATAGAATGTGCCCTGGTTGTGCAGCACCTATAACAGTCAAAATTGCTTTAATGACGGCAAAGGCGCTTGGTTATGAACCTGTGATCGGTTTTGCAACTGGCTGTATGGAAGTTTCCTCGACAATATATCCATACACTTCTTGGAGTGTACCCTACATTCATAATGCCTTTGAAAACGTTGCGGCAACGATGAGTGGCGTTGAAACAGCTTACAGAGCTTTGAAGAAAGCTGGAAAGCTCTCCTCAGACAAAAAGTATGCCTTTTTTGCATTTGGTGGTGACGGCGGAACATATGATATAGGGCTTCAGTCACTTTCTGGAGCCATAGAAAGAGGTCATAAATTCATATACATCCTTTACGATAACGAAGGTTACATGAACACGGGAAATCAAAGATCTGGCGCAACACCCCCTGGTGCCGATACAACAACAGCACCTGTTGGAAAAAAGATACCGGGAAAGGTTCAACTTAAAAAGAACATCGTTGAAATAGTAGCAGGGCATGAAAATGTCTATGCTGCGACGGCAACTATCGGTGAACCTATGGATTTCATGACTAAAGTGGAAAAGGCTCTTTCCTTTGAGGGACCGTCCTTCATAGCCACTCTGAGTCCGTGCGTAAGATTTTGGAGAGTTTCCGAGGATAAAACTATAGATATCACAAAACTGGCAGTTCAGACAAAGTACTGGCCACTTTATGAAGTAGATCGTGGTGTGTACAAGGTGACAAGAAAGCCAAGCAGCTTCAAACCAGTCTCAGAATTCATAAAGATACAGGAGAGATTTAGACTTTTACTTCAGAGGCCAGACGCCGAAGAAGTAATCAATGAGATTCAAAATTATGTAGATAGACGTTGGGAAAGACTGCTTGCTCTTGAAGAAGTTACAAAGGATAAACCAATAAGATGATGCGCGCTGATTTGGAGGTTTACAAATGCGCGCTTTGATAATCGTAGATTTACAAAACGATTTTGTTCAACCAAACGGTGCTCTTTATTTCACGGGCGCAGAGAAAGTTATTGCGCCCGTGATTGACTTGACAGAGAGGGCAATTAACAGTTCCCAAATACTTATCACCACTCAGGACTGGCACGAACCTGACGATGAAGAATTTTTGGTATGGCCTAAGCACTGTGTCAAAAATACCTATGGTGCCGAGATCGTCGAACCTCTGAGAAAATTGCTTCAGAATTATGAAAAACATTTTCCAATCCGTAAAACACGTTACAGTGCATTCTATGGCACACACCTTGAGCAACTGCTTAAAGACCTATCAATAGATGAAGTAGAAATATGTGGTGTTGTCACTCATATATGTGTTTTCTTCACAGTTGAGGAGTTGAGAAACCGGGGAATAAAGGTAACTGTCCACGAACAAGCTACAGCCTCTTATGATTTAGAATTGCACAAATTTGCCATCAGGATGATGAAGGAAGTGCTCGGTGCTGAGGTGGTCCCATGAGAGGAAAAAGATTGGACCCAAAAGTTTTCAAAGTTCCTATAGACCGCATACGAAACAATTATTATTCTGACATATACTTTACAAGGTACGTGGAAGTGCTCAAGAAAGACAAAAGACATCCACAAGTCTTATATCAATTCTTTCCAAGAAAAGATTGTGTTGTAGTTGGCTTGGACGAGGCACTCGCAATACTTAGGTTTGCGGCAGGATACTATCGTGATGAAGAAAAGGCAAAGGAAATCTTCAAACAGACCTTAATGCTTGACAAGGCGATACAAGCCGCATCAGTAGATATGAAGACCGACCTTGTCTTGGATTACACAAAAAAGAAATGGGACTTGAGGATGAAATTAAATGATCTTTGGGTAGATAAATGGGAAGAAATAGAAGTAAAGGCTCTTTACGATGGTGAAGAAGCAAGAGAATGGGAACCGATAATGACCATAGAGGGTGACCCAGTTTATTTTGGTTATCTTGAGACAATCCTCCTGGGCGTCATAGCACGTGCAACAAGTACAGCAACGGCTGTGAGAAACGTTGTGAAGGCAGCGAATGGTAAACCTGTCCTCTATTTCAGCGCAAGATTTGATCATTACTGGGTGCAGACTACAGATGGTTATGCTGCTCTTTGTGCTGGTGCCTTTGGTGTCTCAACAGATGCAAATGCTGATTATTGGGGCGCACAATCAATGGGTACAATGCCACACGCACTCATAGCAGCTTACAACGGAAGCACGGAAGCTGCTGCGCTCGCTTTCGACAGGCATATGCCC
>JBKBIU010000139.1:0-4436 GCA_046294065.1 Pseudothermotoga sp. | reverse complement strand
CCCTAACGGCACTATCGCTAATTCTTATCAAAGTCGAATTGCTTCCTCCTCTAATACGAGACATGTATTCTTTGTATGAGAAGACATTCAAGCCGTGTTGTTTTAGAATGTTTGGGAAAAGATACTCTACCGTCTGAATGCCTTGACCAGCCTCGCCACAAATGACTACCGAAAGATCCACAGCTAAGACCCCCTTGCGTTCAAGAAAAGCCCTGGGCTGCCCAGGGCCTGTGATCTATTCTATTTCAATTCTCTTGCTGCTTTCCCATAAGCCATGAATATTGCAATATGACAGGGCAAGAATCGTCCCAGATTTGTTGAGTTTCACTACGGTCTTTACCATTGGTTCTGTGTAAACATCGCCCGTGTTAGGTCCTTTAACGGATTCGCCGTGAACGTTGAATTCATAGTTTCCTATTTCATAGACGTACGGGTCTCCGTCTGGTTGAAAGAAGGCTTTAATCCACTTTATGTGATGTTCTGTGGTATTTGGGTGGGGAATCTCCTTTCCCACACAAATTGTGATCTCTGTTTTTTCACCCTTTTTGGCTCTTTCAGGAGCCTCTATGACCGGTACATGCTTTTCCTTTTTGAAATCTTCCGATTTGATAAAATCTGCAAGTTTCATATCATTCCCTCCTTCAAACAGAGAATTCTATATACATCTTTTTTGCAGTTCCACAAACTGGACATTTTTCGGGTGGTTCGTTTTCTACTGTGTGGCCACAAACTGGACAGATGTAAACCTTGTTGGTTGGGTAATCTTCCTTCTTCTCAGCAAGACCTTTGGCGAGCTTGTACATTTCAGCGTGGATTTTTTCTGCTTCCCAAGCATATCTTGTGCTCCTTTCAGCACCGTTCTCCTGTTGAAACTGTGCGACGGTGTTGTAAACTGGATACATTTCATTGATTTCGAAGGTTTCGCCGTCGATACACTGCTGGACATTGTCTTTCATTTCCTGGTAGATCTTTCCAAGTTCTCTGTAATGATTTCTTGCATGAACAAACTCGGCATAGGATATGGCTCTAAAGAGATTGGCAAGTTTTTTTAATCCCTTTCTCTCGGCTTCGTCTGCAAAGATCAAATATTTCATGTGTGCCATACTTTCACCGGCAAAGGCATCTTCCAGGAATTTCTTGGTCATCTCCCTCATTCATATCACCTCCCTAATCTGTTTATATTATACAATGAGTTCATTTTATTAGTGAATGTAAAAGTTCATACGTCCTTCATAGTAAATGAATGATTATTATCTCAAGGTTTCAAACATAGGGATATAAGATCTTCTACTTTCGCAGTTGCAAGGCAGATCACGGTATCTGCAGCACCGTAATAAATCTTTAATTCACCATCTTCTAAAATGGCACCCGTGGGAAAGACAACGTTGTTTCTAAAGCCGTTACTGATCTCATACGTCTCTTCTGGCACTATGAGAGGCTCTTTACAAACCCCCAAAACTTTCGTTGGATCTTTCAGATCAAGTAACATGACACCTGCCGTGTAACGTTTGGTCCAACTTTCTTCCCAACCATTTTTTCCTCGTGTTGGATCAACGTCCACAGCATGAAAGATCACTAACCATCCTTTGTCTGTTTTGATCGGCGGTGCACCAGGACCGATCTTGATGTTGGCGAATGGCACATCTTCCACTCCAAGAAGGAGTTGGCTGTCGCCCCAATGTTTTAAATCTGGCGAAAAGCTGATCCACATGTCAAATCTTTCCAAGCCAAGTCTTCCATAAACTGGGAAAGGCCTTTCAAGTCTTGCATACAGTCCATCTATCTTTTCTGGAAAGAGTACAAGGTTTCTGTTGTCTGGAACAGACAGATGTAAGATGTCAAACTTTTGAAAATCTTCCGTTGCTGCTATTCCTGCTCTTATCCCATGCCATGTATCTACGGCGAAGGTCATATAAATCCTTTCGTTTATCACGATCAGTCTTGGGTCGTAGACCCTTATGAAGTCCTTGACAACTGGTGGAAAATGCAACGGTTCCGGTTTGACATTCCAATGAACTCCATCTTTGCTTCGTGCAAGACCAAGGTTTGTACCTTCGAGTTTTTTCTCTTGGAAAGATCCAAAATCATTTCGAAAGACCATAAAGTATTGATCTTTTACTTTACAGACGCCGGGGTTGAATACAAGTGCAGAACTGTAAGGAAGATCTTTGAATGTGAGTATTGGGTTTGCCTGGTGTCTTTTGACAACACCTTGAGATTTCAACATTCCAACAGGTTTTGGTTCAAAAGCCTTTCGTAGTTGAGTAAAATCTAGCATTCGCCATACCTCCTTTGTAGGATCATCATAATGTTACACGAAAATTTTTGGACGAACCCTGTGGGATTTTTCAGGAAAAACTTTCATTAAGAGCTCAGGTGAGCAAGTAATTTTTAAAAGATATTTCTCAGAAATCAGTGAATTAGTTTTTATAGTTTTTTCTGTTCTGTTAACATTTGACAAAAAACTATCAACAGAGCAATATTTAGTTAGCACAACATAACTAAGTCGAGGTGTGTTTCTTGTTAACAGATCTTGAGGCTAAGGTTTTGAAGATAATCCGTGATTCAAATCAAATATCCAGACTAGAGATTTCCAAGTTTTTGAATCTCAGTAAACCTGTCATAAGCCAGGTAGTCTCACGTTTGATCAGCAAAGGGTTGGTCGTTGAATCGGGTGCTCGCAAATCTTCTTCAGGAAGACCGAAGATAGATTTGAAATTTGTTTCAGATGCTTTTTACTGTGTTGGCGCTGAACTAGAGGAGAATACCTTTGAAATCATTGTGACAGATCTTTTGGGAAATGAAAAGGTGAGTTCTCAGCATAATACACCTGAAAGGAAAGATTCTATAGATATCGTGAACTGGTGTGCCGAAAGAATCGAAGAGTTGATAAGAAAATCTTTTATAAAAGAAAGAATCTTGGGAGCAGGAATTGGCATATCAGCCATGGTGGAACCAAACACGGGATTGGTTAGAACAGCGCCCGCTTTTGGCATGAAAAATCTTGATCTACAAGGCGCGCTTCATAGGAGATTGAACCTTCCTGTATATGTAGCGAACAGAGTCAAGCTGGCTGCCTTTGCTGAACATAGACTCGGAGCAGCCAGAGGTTTCAAAGATGCACTTTTCATCTATTTGGACAGTGGCCTTGGATGTGCTGTTATTTTGGATGATGAGTTGTTCCAAGGGTTCTACGGTAAAGCCGGTGAATTTGGATGGATGATAACAGACATCGATCTTACAAAAGATGACATCTGTTTTGAGCAAGATTTTGGACATTTGGCTAGAAAGATATCTGGTCATTGTTTGAGAAAGTATTTGGCAGGAGTTATTCAAGGTACCGATTTAACAGAGATTATGGATATGATCAGGCAAGAAAAAAGCGAGATGGGAAAGAAATTGAAACGTTCCTTGATACACTTTGCTGCAGCCATTGCAAATGCCATACTCATGTTCGATCCGCAAGTGGTGATAATGAAAGGAAGAATCGGTCAAAGATACTTCAACGAGATTACTGAGATCATTTTGGAATTTCTCCGTAACTTTTTGCCGCCTCAGTTTTATGAAAATCTCGAATTTCGAAAGGGAAAAATTGAAAAGTACGATGTGGCCTTGGGTGGAGTTTTTTTCGTTCAGAAAAAGATCATGAATATCTGATACTCAGAGGGAGGTGATTTTGTGCGGAAAGCCCTAGTATCTTTGATGGTTTTAGTCACGGTTTTATCAATGGCAGATGTGGTTTTAATGTGGTTCACAGATGGTCCAGATTATGACATCATGCAATCTCAGGTTGCAAAGTTTGAAAAGGCTTACGGTGAAAAGGTAGTAGTTTTGAACCTGCCTTACTATTTGGAGTACAAGCCTAAGCTTGCAGCGATGGCAAAAGCCGGGTCGCCACCGGATGTGGCAAGAGAGACCGATCTTTTGCCCTGGCTAGAGTATGCGATAGACCTTAAACCCCTGGTCGAGAAGTACGCTGGGATGAAATTCGAAGAATGGCTTGAGAACGTCTCTTTCTACAAGGCGGGATTCAAGAAAATCTATGAGAAATTTGGAAAAGTCGTGGGAATACCATATACCTCTGATGCCCATGCGATCTTTTATAACAAAGAGATCTTCAAAAAAGCGGGTATAGAACCACCAAAGGATAGACCATGGACGATCGATGAATGGTACTCAGCAATGAAAAAGATCAAACAAAGTGGTGCGGCGCGATATGCCCTTGTTTACGATTACAGCCCTTACAGATTCGCAAACCTGTTGTATGTTTTTGGTGGAGGAATCTGGGATCCTGAAGGCAAGAACATAATTATTGACTCACCTGAGTCTATCGAAGCCTTGGAGTTTTTCGTTAAACTCCACGATGAAGATCTAATACCCAAAGCGGTGTGGCTCACAGGTGATGCACCGGCGAAATACTTCCAAAATGGAATGGC
>JBKBIU010000138.1:0-4455 GCA_046294065.1 Pseudothermotoga sp. | reverse complement strand
TGACTCCAGAGGAGAGAAGAAATCCAAGAATTCTCAACGCCAGCAGAAAGATGAGAATCGCAAAGGGCAGTGGTACGACGGTGCAAGATGTGAATAAATTGCTCAAGTCCTATGAAGAGATGAAGGAGCTCATGAAAAGAATGAAACATGGGAAGCTGAAGCTTCCGTTCAAAATATGACAGGAGGTGTAAAGGTGGTAAGGATAAGACTCACACGAATGGGAAAGAGACACATGCCTTTTTACAGGATTGTGGTGGTGGATTCAAAGAAAAAACGTGATGGTGCTTACATTGAATCACTGGGTTACTACAACCCTCTCAGGGAACCGGTGCAGATTGATGTGAATGTTGAGAAGGCTGTTGAATGGATCTTGAAAGGAGCCCAGCCGAGCGATACAGTTTCTGACATTCTCAGCAAAGCGGGAGTTCTTGCAAAGGTCCATCAGATCAAGTACTCGAAAAAGGAGAAGAGTGATGAAACACTTAGTTGAGTACATTCTCAAAGGCATTGTGAAACACCCTGAGGATGTAGTAGTGGTTGAGTTCGATGAGGATGGAAAGAAAGTTGTGGAGATCGTCGTGAACGAAGAGGACGTTGGACAGGTCATAGGAAAAGATGGAAGAACGATAAAATCTTTGAAGATCTTGTTGACGGCTTTACTGGACGATGAAAACTTTATCCTAAGGGTGATAAGGTGAAAGAATATGTTGTCATCGGCAAAATCGTAAGAACACACGGACTGATGGGAAATGTCAGGGTTCAACCTTTGACAAACGTGCTTGAGGTCTTTGATAAGTCTAAACAATTCTTTATAATGGACGAATCACGCGATGAAATCTACACAGTTCAAGTTGAAGATATCAAAAGAAGTGGAAAAACGTTCTTAATTAAATTTTATGGTGTCAATAACGAAGAGACTGCAAAGAAGATCGTTGGGCTTGAGATAGTTATGAAAGCTGAAGACTTACCAAAACTCAGTTCACCTGACGAGTTCTATTATTACGAAGTTCTCAACATCGATGTCTTTGACCAGACCGGTAATTTTATCGGAAAAATTTGTGACATCATCTCAACGGGTTCAAACGAAGTTTTAGTTGTAAGAGGCAATGATGAAGAGATCCTCTTACCAATGATACGTGATTACGTAGTAGAACTCCACAAGAAAGATCGGTTGATTGTGAGAATACCGGAGTGGATCTGATGCGTATCATCATAGCAACCATCTTTCCAGAGTTCGTTGATGCAGTTAGAAGATACGGTGTCATAGGACAGGCTGTAGAGAGTGGGATACTGCAGATAGAAATTGTAAATTTCCGAGATTTCACGAGTGATAAACACAGAGTTGTGGATGACTATCCATACGGTGGTGGACCTGGTATGGTGATGAAACCAGAGCCATTTTTCAGAATCCATAATCATTACAGCGAAAAGTATGGAAAGCCCTTCACAATTCTCACATCACCGCAGGGAGTTAGATTCGATAATAAGGTGGCACAGTCTTTATCTCAAAAGGAAAACATTTTGATATTCTGTGGAAGATACGAAGGTGTTGATGAGCGAGTGATGAAGGTCGTTGATTTAGAAATATCTATAGGAGACTACGTCTTGAGTGGAGGTGAACTAGCTGCGATGGTTATATGTGATGCTGTCAGTAGGTTTGTTCCTGGCGTAGTTGAGCAAGAATCGGTCAAGAAGGATTCCTTTTACAATGATTTGCTGGACTATCCCCACTATACACGACCAGCGGAATTTGCTGGAATGGAGGTTCCACAGGTTCTTCTGAGCGGTGATCATGGAAAAATAGAAATCTATAGGACCGCAGAGAGTTTGAAGAGAACTGCGTTGCGCAGGCCAGATCTTTTTGTGAAAAGGGATTTCTCTGAGCAGGAGAAAAAAGCTTTGATCTGGCTCATAAGGGAGCTGACAGGTAATGCTGAATGATGTTCGAGTGGCACTCATACATTACCCTGTATTAGGAAAAGATGGTAAAATTGTGTCAAGTGCCGTTACAAACCTTGATGTACATGACATAGCACGAACTGCAAGGACATACAACTTGAAAAAGTATTACATAGTGACAAATCTTCGTGCGCAACAGGAGGTAGTCAAAACAGTACTCAAGTACTGGATAGATAGTTATGGTAGAGAAAGAAATTTCTCTAGAACTCAAGCTTTAGAACTTGTTGAAATAAAATCATACTTTGAAGATGTACTTGAGACGATAAGGCTAGAAACAAAGGTGGAACCGTTGAAATTTTTTACCTCTGCACGAAGAAGAGAGAATTCTTTGAGCTATGAAAAGGCACGAGAGCTCATAAGAAAGACAGAAAGACCGGTGCTCATCTTGTTTGGTACCAGTTGGGGTCTTGCGAATGAAATACTTGAAAAATGTGATTATGCACTTGAGCCAATCAGAGGAGGTTCAGATTATAATCACCTCTCGGTGAGGGCGGCTGCTGCCATAATCATCGATAGACTTATAGGAGAAAAGGAGGTATAAAGCCATGAGCATGGACAATCTTGTCAGGATCATTGAGAAAGATCAATACAGAGAACTTCCAGATTTCAGATCTGGAGATACGGTTAGAGTTCATGTCAAAGTTGTTGAAGGAGGAAAAGAGCGGACACAGGTCTTTGAAGGGATAGTCATAAGTATTAGAGGGTCTGGCTTGGGGAAAACCTTTACAGTTAGAAAGATTGCAAGTGGCGGTGTAGGAGTAGAAAGAACCTTTCCTTATCATGCACCTGTTGTGCAGAAGGTTGAGGTTGTTAGAAAAGCTCTTTCGAGACGTGCAAAATTGTATTACATTAGAGATGTCAAGGGCAAACTGAAACTTAAGGAACGCAAGGAAAAGGAGTCTAAAGAATAAGATGCCGGCAAAAAGGAGTTTAAAAAAAGAGGCGATAGAGTGGGGTAAAGCCCTGCTCTACGCTGTTGTTGCAGCCACGATAATCAGACTGTTTGTTTTTGAAACGATGCTTGTTCCAACGGGATCGATGATACCAACCATAAATATAGGTGATAGGTTGTTCATAGAAAAGGTTACTTACACTGCGCGAGAACCAGAGATTGGTGATATCGTTGTTTTTTGGTCCCCTTTCATCGATGAACGCGCTCAAACGATGCTTCGTTTCTTTGATAAATTCATGGATTTCTTTGCGCCCGCACGATTCAAAGGGCACGTGAAGTATGTAAAAAGGCTTGTTGCAAAAGATGGAGATTTAATACAGTTGAAAGCCCACGAAGATGGAAGATACTACCTTTATGTCAACGGCAAGATTCCAGATGGTTTTGAAAATAGAACTTATACACCAGAAGGAATCTTTCAAAATCCCAGACTGCTCAGTCTCTTTGCGGAGGCAAGCCGTTTGAGAGATAAGCCAACTGAGTATAGGTTGTATTTGCAGAATTTGGCACGTCAGGATTCATACACTGCGAATTTGGTCTTTTCAGTGGTGGGCGGCATCAATCCTGTTCCCCTGGGTATACCTTTTGATAAGACCTACGATGAGATTTACAAAGGAATTGATTTATCCAAATATATACGCAATACAAAAGATGGTGTCGAAGTAGAAGTACCGGCTGGTTTTTACTTTTTCATGGGTGATAACACAAAAGACAGCTTTGACAGCAGGTATTTTGGTTTTGTTCCAAAAGATCATGTAATAGGAAGGCCTATTTTGCGAATATGGCCAATTAAAGATTTTGGACCAGTGCAGGGGAGATAGTATCACTCCCCTTTTATTTTCTATTGGGAGGAGTGTGCATGGATAATCTTCACGTTGTGAACCATCCATTGATCAAACACAAGTTGACAATAATGAGAAACAAGAATACGGGTCCAAAAGAATTTCGTGAGCTTTTGAGAGAGGTAACCTTTTTATTGGCTTATGAAGCGACAAGAAACATAGAAACACTTGAATTTGAAATCGAAACACCCCTTGAAAAGGCAACGGGATATGCCATTGAGGACAAAAAAGTTGTCGTTGTTCCCATATTGCGTGCAGGACTTGGAATGGTAGATAGTATCTTGGAACTCTTGCCAAATGCCTCTGTTGGGCACATAGGTGTTTACAGAGACCCTCAGACACTAAGACCCGTTGAATATTACTGCAAGTTGCCGTCTCTAAAGGAATCTACCGCAGTCTTTGTACTTGATCCCATGCTCGCCACAGGTTTTTCAGGCGTTCATGCTGTGAAAGTTCTTAAAGAAAGAGGTGCAAGAAACATTGTCTTTGTATCACTGATAGCTGCACCCGAAGGTGTTCAGCAGTTTAGCATACACTGCCCCGATGTTCCAATCTACACTGCCTGTTTAGACAGACAACTGAACGATCATGGTTATATCTTACCAGGTCTTGGTGATGCGGGAGATAGGTTGTATAGAACAAAGTAGATTCATATCTACTGCTCCATTTCAGATAAGATGAGAACTGGAGATGGTGATTCCATGA
>JBKBIU010000137.1:0-4457 GCA_046294065.1 Pseudothermotoga sp. | reverse complement strand
ACCCTGTCTTTGTATTCTTCAACCTGGAAAGAGAACCATTCAACGATGTGAGGTTCAGAAGGGCCGTTGCACACGCCATTGACACTGATCAACTGATCAGAATTGCTATGACCAATTATGCGGTTAGGATAAACCCTGTTGGAATCAAGGACGGGTACTCCTATTTGATTAACGAAAATCTCAAGAACAAATGGTGGTCCTACAATCCACAAGAAGCCACGAAGATACTCGAGCAGATGGGATACAAAAAGGGTAAGGACGGCATTTATGAAAAGGAAGGTAGAAGGTTGTCTTATAACATTATAGTTCCCGCTGGTTGGACAGACTGGATAGCCGTCTGTGAACTTGTGTCACAACAAGTCAAGAAGATTGGTTTGGAATTCAAGACAACACCTGTTGATTTTGGACAGTATCTAGATATGATCAGGAACAAGAACTTTGATGTTGCATTGAGTTGGGCAAATTATGGTGCAAACCCCTACATCTTTTACGACAATTTCTTGAATTCATCAAACGCCTACAGGGGTAGCAACAGAGGTGGATGGATTGACAAAGAAACGGACGAATTGCTAGCAAAGCTGAAGTTAACAGATGATCTCTCCTCAAGAAAAGCAACGATGACAAGGCTTCAGGAAATAATCGTTGACAATGTTCCAGCCGTACCGCTGTTTTATAACCCAGTTTGGTTCATCTATTCCGAAAAGAATTTCACAGGTTGGCCCAATGAGAAGAACGCTTTCGTCGAACCAAGGACACCCGGAATGGATAAGATATATCTGATCATGAGGTTAACCCCCAAGAAGTAACCACGGAACATTCAAATGTGTATGGTTGAACTTCGTAACATAGAACCTCAGCTCTTATGAGCTGAGGTTTTTACCAAGAGGAGAGGATCTTAGTGAAGTATTTCCTTCAACGAATGTTGTTTTATCTGTTCACTATTTTTGTTGCGATAACTTTGAACTTTTTGATTCCTCGTCTGATGCCGGGAGATCCAGCTGAAAGGATACTTTCAAGGTACGAAGCAGATCCCAATGCAATCGCAGCCATGAAAATAGCCTTGGGAATAGAAACGGACAAACCGTTGCTCGACCAATATGTTGAGTACCTCAAGAACACGCTGAGAGGTAATTTTGGGATCTCCTACGTTTACTATCCCGTCAAGGTCCAGCAAGTAATCCAGAATGCTTTACCTTGGACTGTGGGACTTGTAGGAATATCTACTTTGATAAGTTTTGTGATAGGTACCTTGCTGGGAGTCTATGCAGGTTGGAACAGGGAAAGGGCTTCTGGCATATCTCTTTTGATGATTTCCATACTCCTAAGATCAATACCTTATTTTTGGCTGGCAATGCTCATGGTTTATGTGTTTGGTTTCAGGTTAAAATGGTTCCCAATCGCTGGTGCGTACTCTTCAAGACAAATCGTGGAGGGTTTTCAGTTTGTCAAGAATGTACTCTTTCATGGTTTTTTGCCCAGTATTACTCTGATCATAGCATCCTTAGGTGGATGGATTCTAACGATGAGAAACAACATGGTTGCTATTCTGTCTGAAGATTTTGTTCTTCTTGCTGAAGCCAAAGGACTCAAGAAAAAGGACATTCTGTTACGTTACGCTGCGAGAAATGCCATGCTACCCAGTTTTACTGCTTTTGGATTATCACTTGGTTTTGTCGTCAGCGGTGCATTATTGACAGAGATTGTCTTTTCTTATCCGGGGGTAGGCTTTACTCTCTACAGAGCAGTGATAAGTCAGGATTATCCACTGATTCAAGCTCTTTTTCTAATAATCTCTCTTTCCGTTTTAACGGCAAACTTGATAGTTGATCTCACCTACGGTTTCCTTGACCCGAGAGTGAGAGTGTAATTTCTGGAGGGTTATTGATGAGAAAATTGTATGTTGCGATAGCTATTCTGGGAATTCATTTAATAATCGCTGCTTTTGCTGATCTTATTGCCCCTTATGATCCCAGCGAGATTGTGAACCTGCCCTATCAACCGCCTTCGAAGGAACACCTTTTGGGGACTGATAGACTTGGGAGAGACATCCTTTCTCAACTTTTGCACGGATCAAGACTATCCATACTCATTGGCGTTTCCGTTGGAGCCTTGATAACACTCTTTTCAACCACGATAGGCATGTTAGCTGGTTATTATGGCGGTGTGGTTGACAGGGTGTTATCAACACTAACTGATGTTTTTCTGGTCATCCCTGGACTGCCGTTGATGATCGTCATCTCGGCATATGTCAGAGTTCGCGGACCTTTGGTTGTAATTTTGGTCATAGCCTTGACCAGTTGGGGTGGGGGCGCGAGGATAATCAGATCACAGGTCATGTCTCTGAGGAACAGAGACTTTGTGATGGCTTTAAAATCCATAGGGGAAAGCAATTTCAGAATAATGTTTTTTGAGATGCTTCCAAATATGTTTTCATTGATAGTTGCGAACTTTTTTTCGGCTGTGCTTTACGGGATACTTGGCGAGGCTTCACTGTCTTTTCTTGGATTGAGCGATGTGAGTAAAATAACCTGGGGGACGATGCTCTACTGGGCACAATCGGCGAACGCATTGTTGAATGGAATGTGGTACTGGGTCCTTGCACCAGGTGTAGCAATAGCAAGCTTGGGAACGGCTTTTGCTTTGTTGAATTTCTACGTTGACGAACTCACAAACCCAAGACTGAGAAGATCTTGAGGTGATCTCATGTCAAAAGAACCATTGCTTGAAGTGAAAAACTTGAACGCTGGATACTACAAGGGTAAAAGATTTTACCATGCCGTGCGAAATTGTTCATTCGTACTTTACAGAAGTGATTTCCTTGGTTTGGCTGGGGAGTCTGGTTGTGGAAAATCAACTCTTGCCTTGGCTATACTAAGACTTTTGAAATCTCCGGGAAAGATACTGTCCGGAGAAATATACTTGGAAAAATTGAACCTACTGGAACTTCCCGACGAAGACCTTCGAAAAAAGCGGTGGTGCGATTTTTCTCTTGTCACACAGAGTTCGATGAATTCTCTCAATCCAGTTTTGAAGATCAAAGATCAGATGCTTGATGTCTATCTCGAACACAGTACAGACAAGAGTCGAGAAAGGGCGAACCAACGTTTGTTTGAAGTCATGAAATTGGTGAACATTGATCCAAAATTTCTCGATTCTTACCCACATCAATTGTCTGGAGGAATGCGCCAAAGAGTAGTGATTGCCATGGCTTTGCTTTTTTCTCCAAAGCTGGTGGTGTTGGACGAGCCAACAACAGCATTGGACGTCGTCGTCCAGAGATCAATAATAGAACAGTTTCAAGAACTGTTTCATAAAGTCATGTTCTCGGCCATCCTCATAACCCATGATATATCGTTACTTTTTGAAATCACGAAACATATCGCCATAATGTATGCAGGTGAAATAGTTGAGTACGGCGAGTCTGGGGAAGTTCTTGAGGATCCGAAACATCCTTACACAAAGGCACTGCTCCAGGCGATTCCCAGCATTTCAGGTGAATTGAAAGAGTACAAGAGCATACCAGGTAGACCACCAGATCTCTCTAAGCAGATCGTCGGCTGTTCGTACTTCGATAGATGCGATTATGCTTTTGAAAAATGCCAGCATGTGTATCCAGGTGAGATAAGGTTGTCGGAAAATGGAAGGTGGGTCAAATGTCACTTATACTCGAAGTAAGAGATGTTGAAAAGATTTTCACAATACGAAAAGGATTCAAAACTTTCAAGGTTATGGCGCTGAGAGGTGCAACTTTGACTTTGTCTGAGGCAGAGATACTGTCTGTAGTTGGAGAAAGTGGTTCTGGCAAGACAACACTCTTGAGGGTTATTGGAAGACTTTACAGCGAAAACAGAGGAGAAATAGTTCTTTTCGGTTCCACAGTGCCAAAGAAACTGAACAAAAAACAAGAAATAGATTTTCGAAGAAGGGTTCAGATTGTCTTTCAAGATCCATTCTCATCGATGAACCCCGTGAAACGTGTGAGATATATTTTAGAAAGGCCACTAAGGATTTATGGATTGAGAGAAAAAGATGAGATAAAACAAAAGCTTGAAGAGGTTTTGCAAGATGTGGAACTGTCTCCAGCAGAGATTTTCTTAGACAAATTCCCCCACGAACTTTCTGGAGGGCAACGACAAAGGGTTGCCTTCGCCCGTTCCATCATTACGGCACCTCGAATAATCCTTGCCGACGAACCAACCTCGATGCTGGATGTATCTATCAAATCGAGCATTTTAAACTTGATGTTGAAGCTTAGGCAGGAACACAAAATAGCCTTTATACATGTTACGCACGATTTGGCTTCTGCAAGATACATCTCTGACAGAATAATTGTCATGTATGCTGGGATGATCATGGAAGAAGGAAAGGCACAGGAGATTGTTAAGATGCCGTTACATCCTTATACCCGGCTGTTGCTCAAAGCTTTTCCAGATCCAAAGGGAGGAAAAGAAGAGCTT
>JBKBIU010000136.1:0-4497 GCA_046294065.1 Pseudothermotoga sp. | reverse complement strand
TCCAGTACTCGAACACCTTCAAGAGCTTTGGATCGTTGTAGCGCACTTTTCCAGCAGTCAAATCGATGTGGTATTCTAACCCGTTGATTCTTAAGTTGAGAATGTCAAACCACCCTGCAGCAGTCCATGGGAATTTTGTACCGATCGCTATGGGAGCAATGCCATTCTTTTTCAACGTTTCACAGACATTCAAGAATTCGTCCCAAGTTCTTGGTTCTTTTATACCAAGCTTGTCGAAGACCGATTTCCTGTAATATACCCCCCACCAGTACCAACTTTGAGGGATAAAGTAGACTTTGTCGTTGTAAGAACAAGTACTTTTGAAGGATGCAGGAAAATAATCTTCCCATTTTGTTGTTTGAAAGATTTCTTCCAACGGTGTGATTAAACCCATCTCTGCAAAATACCTCATTCTTTCACCAGCAAACCATGTAACAACATCTGCCGTTCCCTTTGGTGCGGCAAGCCAAGTTCTTAAAAGTGTTTTGAAATCTTCGTGCGCAAAGGTGTTTATAACCACTTCGTAGTCTGGGTACTTCTGTTCAAAGATTTTTACCAGTTCTGCAAATGCCTTTCTTGGTGCTGGGTCTGACATGTAACTGTTTACGATGATCTTTTCTTTTGCCAAGGTGGTTAATGTTATCAAGACGACAAAGCAAATCAACAGAAGCTTTTTCATGAACTCACCTCCCCTTGTTATTCCCGGTAACGTTACCGAGAACATTACATTTTTAAGATAAGTGTGTTTTGAGTTTTTGTCAAACCACAACGATCACCAAATTTGCTCATTATTTACAATATAGATGAGTGAAAGGTTTTTACTGATCTATTTTGATCTTTTTTTCTGTCATGCTCTTTCTTTCTCACAGAATCCTTCCAAATGTCTAATCTGTTACAAAAAAATGAATGACAGCCTTTCCAAGAAAAAGTGTTGTGTTTTTTTTCCTTTGCGAAAAGCAAGACTAAGGATTTCTTCACCAAAAGGTACTCACGTATCTTTGCTTTTTAATGATTAGCAAGAAAGATTTTGAAAAATGTGGCCAGGTCCCACGCGATTTTTCACAAAGAGATAGATTCGACATCACATGGATGCCTGTCATAATGATAAAGATAGTGTGGAAAGTTCTTTCTTTTTCTCGGACCATGATTGTTTTCAATTTTTGGCTTTATCAAAGGATTACCAAACGGTATTTTGAATGATGAAGTGTTCTATGATATAATTTTATGCGCAAAATTGTTATATAAGCCACAAGGTGATCCATTATGAGTAGAGATCTTACGCAAGGCAGTCTAACTAAAAATCTTTTTTATATGGCGCTGCCCACGATGGGCGGTTTTGCTTTACAAACCCTTTATGACATTGTGGACATGTTTTGGATAGGACGGATATCTTCCAAAGCCATCGCTGGTGTTACAATTTTTTCTACCGTCTTTTGGTTGATTGAAGTCCTCAATGAAATAATCGGTATGAGTTCTACCTCATTGATCTCTCAAAACTATGGTGCGAAAGATTACGAGCGGACAAATAGGATCATCGAACAAACGATAGTCTTCAAAATTTTTGTTGCCATCATTGCCTCGGCGATAATGGCTGTTTTTCTCAAACCTCTGATGAGTTTTTTCAGTAAGGATGAAGAGGTTATAAAGGCTGGACTCGATTATGGCTATTGGCGGACTCTTTTCATGCCAGTTTTCTTTGCTACATATTCCACCTACACAGCCCAGAGAATGACAGGTGAATCAAGGCTTCCCATGATGATCATGGGGACGAGCGCGATTTTGAATGTTATTCTTGATCCAATTTTCATGTTTGATAGAGTACCTGGTTTGAAGTTAAGGGGTTTCAACATGGGTGTGAGCGGTGCTGCTGTTGCCACGGTTATATCAACTGTTGTCGCTTTTTCATGGGGTTTTGTTGTGCTTTTGAGAGGTAGAGGTATGATCAAAATTAGATTTTCCGGTTTATTTAGACTCGACAGAGAAATTGATTTGAAACTTTTGACGATAGGTTTACCCAGCGGTATAGAAATGCTCATGAGGAGCCTTTCAAGTGCTGTTTTGACGAAAGTGCTCAGTTTATATGGTTCTTCAACTTTGGCAGTTATAGGTGTTGTTAGTAGGCTGATGGGACTTGCCTTTGTGCCTTTGATGGGATTTTCAATGGGTGCAAGCGCGATAGTTGGACAAAATCTCGGAGCAAATAAGGTGAAGAGAGCTGAAAGAACCGTTTTTCTTGCGGCTCTGTATGGTTCTTTATTTGTTCTTGCTTTCGTACTGCTTGCCAATTTTTATCCTGAAACCATCATGAATCTTTTTGTACACGAAAAAGACGTGATTCGTGAAGGAGTCTCTGCCGTAAGGATTGGATCATGGGCGATGTTGATAGCGGCATTCTCAATTTCCTTGATGAGCAGCTTTTTTGGTGCTGGATACACTTTGCCAGCAATGATCTCCAGCATCATAGGAAGATGGGCTGCTCAACTACCTTACGTGATACTTGTGGTGTTTTTGAGATTGCCAACTACCTATATCTGGTTTTCTTTCATCGTTGCTGAGATTGCTGAATTACTTTATGCCCTTTTTGTTTTTTCAAAGGGAAGATGGAAGGAGTATAGGGTAAGATAGTTTAATCTTTTTTTAATGCATTTTCATATATAATTTTTTAAAACCAAGGGGGTGTCCGGTATGAAAAGAATTCTGGCTGTGAGTATCATTTTTGTGGTGGCATTGTGTTTTGCGCAGATAAAATTGCCTCTTACTCACGTAGTGCCATCTGGTTTCACCATTCACTCGATTGAGATATTAACCAATCCTACAACTTTTTACGAAAATGACAAGATCGGCGTAGGTGTCAAGATCAACTTCATGAGGGCTGTAGCTGGTGCGAATGTTTATTCTTTTGAACTGAAAGAGGGAGAAATCAAACTCATGAGTCTTAGGTTGATTGGATTGAAGTTGAGCGAAACAGAAACAAACTTTTTGGTCTACAACGGTCCCACTTCTGCCTTTCCAAGTAATTACGAGTATGGAGGTTTTCAAATCGTTGGATTCTACGTCACCAAGGCAGATTTAGACGCGGGCTATAAGGAAATCTGGGGCTGGACAAATCTTTCGCCGTTGCCGTGTAGAGATTTTTACATTGTAGCAGATCTTGATGTAGACCCAGTCTATGGTCAACCGCTGGCTGGTTATCACATTGGTGAAAAAAAGGTTTGGACCTGTACAAGGCCTGTCACATCACCTTTTGGAAGATGTCAGTTTACTGAGAAAACTGGTCAAACACAGCCTCAGCAACCAAGTGCCCAGTATTATCAACCAAAGGATATATCAGATATCATCGTGGAACCCGAACCATTTGAATTGGGACAGCCGCTTAAAATTAATGTCGTCGTTAACTCAGAACCTGCTTCAAGCCCCTGGGATTATTACATGGTTTACTGGGTTACTGTGACTTACAGTAACGGTCAAACCAGAACGATACCACATTCCTATGGAAACTTCAATCCTAATTCTGCTATTATAATCACTTCAAATCCAAAATCAAAGGATATTCGAACACTTGTTCTTGATCGACCAGGTCCTATAAGTTATACCTTGCCCGAGAGTATAACAATAACCCAAAGTGCCGTTGCCAATATACCAATAACTCAAGTTGAGATAAAGGTTCAAATATGGGCTGGATTAGATGCTGACAGATTTTCGCCTTACAATTTTACCGAACGCTGGCAAGCAAAGACAGTTTTTGTACCAGTGGGTAAATGAGAAAGACATAACTGTGAGTCGTGCGTAAATTCTGAAAGATTTATGAAAAGAGTATCATCCTGGCAAAAACAAATCAAATCCATGTCCCAAAAACGTTATGAAAGTGAATTGGGCTCTATGTTTTTTGCAGACTCATATTGTACAAGCTTTTCTGGAGGTCTGTCCTGCATTATTTTTTTTAATTGGTGCAGCTCTGCCCCTTGGGTTGAAGATTGATACTGTTTGTGAATTTTTTGTTTTTTCAGACAACTCTTTTGAGAAAACTGAGTCATAAAGATGTGGCAGGTTTGAGGGAGGGATAGGAATGAAAAAAGTTGTCTTGGTTTTTTTGTCATTTGTTTTTATTGTGACCATGGTATTTAGCGCCGCTGAAAAGTCGAGCAATCTTTTTGGTATAGATCTGTACAAAGTACTGTCTAAAAAACCAGGAAATATATTCTTATCACCTTTCAGTATCAGTTCAGCCCTTGCAATGACTTATATCGGTGCAGCCGGTGATACGGCACAACAGATGAGAGATGTTCTGCATTTTGATGTTGAAGATGAAGTGCTTCACAACAGTTTTTCAGAGTTGATCAAATCGTTGAATCAACCCAATGAAAAATACCAGTTGTCTATTGCAAATTCCATGTGGGCACAAGATGGATATCCATTTTTGGAAGAGTTCATCAGTAAAGTTCAGAAATATTACCAGTCGGGTTTGAATTACGTTGATTTCATAGATTCAGCCAAGAG
>JBKBIU010000135.1:0-4514 GCA_046294065.1 Pseudothermotoga sp. | reverse complement strand
CGGCCTGGTCGCCCCGCCGATCGACTCCTCGAGCTGGGCCCGTCGCACGAAGGCGATCCCGGTCCCGATCCTCGCCCGCGAGGCGATCGTCGCGGTCACGCTCGCCGGCGGGACAGGGGACAGACGAAATTTTCGGTTACACCAATTTAGGTGGTTTGTTACCAAGAAAGGTACCAATAATTGGCGTGATGGGAGATTCAAGTGCTGCTTTGTATGGCCAGATGGGACATTTTTATGGAGATTCAAAAGCCACATATGGAACAGGCACGTCGATAATGATCAATCTTGAAGATAAAAAGCCATCTTTGAAAAATGGTGTTCTTTCAATAGGGTGGGTAATTGAAGGTAAGGCTACTTATGTTGCCGAGGGAAATATCCACAGCTCCGGAGACACGTTGAAGTGGATTGTGGAACAGCTTGAACTCGTCAAGGATTTTGACGAAATAGAAGAAATTGCGACAACTGTTGATGATAGCGACGGAGTCTATTTTGTGCCAGCTTTCAATGGGCTTGGTGCACCGTATTGGAAAAACGAGGTTCGCGCATTAGTATGTGGAATAAGCAGGAGAACGACCAGAGCGCACTTTGTCAGAGCGGCAGTCGAATCCATAGCTTTTCAGGTATATGATCTGTTTTCATCTTTGGTAGAAGAAACGAGGATCCAACCATCCAAACTCAAAGTTGATGGAGGAGCGACCAAGAACAGGTTTTTGATGCAATTTCAAGCCGATATACTCAATCTACCAGTTTGTGTGAACAACATAGAAGAGTGCTCAGCCCGTGGCGTCGCATTGATTGCGGCCAGTAGAATGGGGCTCGCAGGATTAGATCAAATTTTATTGAATTACACAGAATATTTACCGAAGATGTCTCCTGATAAAAGAGATAGATATCTAAAAGAATGGAGAACGGCTGTGAAGAGAGCGATACTACTCTGACAAGAGGTGATGAGGGTGAGCAAACTCTGTTTTGGTGTGATAGTAGGCAACAGGGATTTTTTTCCAGATACCTTGGTCGAGCAAGGGAGGAAAGAGATACTAAAAACCCTCCATGAACTCGGTTATGAGACAGTCTGCCTTGATCCTTCCCAGACGAAACTCGGTGCGGTAGAAACTCTTTCAGATGCAAAAAAGTGCGCTAATTTATTGAAGGATAATTCTCATCGAATCGATGGTCTGATTGTAACTTTACCCAATTTTTCAGATGAAAAGGCTATCTCGCAGGCAATAAGAATGAGTGAGTTGAAGGTACCGATCCTTGTTCATGCCTTTCCCGACGATCCTGAAAGATTGGATCTATCACACCGTCGCGACAGTTTCTGCGGTAAGATTTCTGTCTGCAACAACTTGAGGCAGTTTGGAATAAATTTCTCACTCACAACGCACCACACTGAAGAAGTCTGTTCCCAGTCCTTTAGAAAGGACATTGAATGGTTTGCAAGTGTTTGCCGTGTGGTGAAATCTTTGAGGAGGGTCAGAATAGGTGCTATAGGTGCACGGCCCAATGCCTTCAACACGGTGAGGTTTTCTGAAAAACTTCTTGAGCAAATGAACATAAGTGTAGAAACGATAGACCTCTCGGAAATCATGTTCAAAATGGACCAAATTTCAGATAACAACGAGAGAATTTCCCAGAAGATACAGACAATGAAAGAGCAGTATCGTGTTCAAATAATTCCAAATGATGCACTCATAACGATGGCTAAACTCTCAATTGCTATAGAACAGTGGTTCTTGGAAAACGATTTAGATGCAACGGCAATTCAGTGTTGGACCATAATCGAGAAAAAACTACACATTACACCATGTACAGTTATGGGTATGATGAGCGAAAAACTAAAACCCAGTGCTTGCGAAGTTGATGTCATGGGCGCGTTGTCAATGTACATTCTACAGAACGCTTCAAACAAGCCATCTGCTTTGGTTGATTGGAATAACAACTATGCTGAAGACGAAACGATACTGTTCCATTGCGGAAATTTCCCACCGTCTGTGTATGAATCTGTAGAAATACGCTATGCAGATGTGATAGGGACTACAGTTGGAAACCAAAATACCTACGGTGCCTGTACGGGAAAGATAAAGACTGGTCCATTCACATTCTTCAGACTGTCTACGGATGACTTCAACGGTACTCTTAAAGCATATGTAGGTGAAGGTGAAATATCATCCACAGACCCCAAGACCTTTGGTTCAAGAGGTATTGCCAAGATAAAGAACCTGGAAAAATTGATGAACTATATATGCCTTGAGGGTTTCGAACATCATGTGGCAATCAATCTATCTCAAGTAGCCAGATCTGTCAAAGAGGCACTTGAAAGGTATTTGAATATCAAAACCTATCTACACGAATAAAAGAGTGGAGATGGCTCTCCACTCTTTTATTGTTGGAATGACTCTCTACGGAAGCTCAAAAATTACGGTCAGTACTCCATCTTTGTACAGAAAATCTTTTAAATTCAGTTCTTCAAACAATGATTCATTGATTTCTTGATCTGTCTTTATACTGAGTTTTATCGTCGTTTTATCGCCGGAAGGTTCCTGTTCATAGGTAATCATATCGAGCACTTCATCGGGATAGTAACGATCGATATACCAGTAAAGGACCGATGTCAAATCTTCCGGTACAGACTCGTAATCCTCATAATAGTACCTTATACCGTTCACAAAATCGATTATCATTTGCTCCACTGATGGTAGTTTATATTTTTCATACCATTTCGTCACATATATAAACCTGTTTTCCTGGTCAATTCGAACACTATCAACTACCACACTCAGGCTGTTGATCACATCCTGTTCTGTCATAGTTTCGACAAGATCAGTTTCAACACCAACAGTTACAAGCCATCCACCATCTTCTTCTTTTCTCTCATAAAAAACTCTTTCTAGAAAATCCTCCGGAACAACGTCGAGTTCGACTATATTTTCTGGTGGATCCATGTACATGTAATAGCATTGAAAATCAACAGAATCGATTACACTGTTCAATATCTTGAGTTCCTCTGGCTTTGGCAAGAATCCAACTAGGATTTCTTGGAAAACGTAAAGGATAAGATCTTTTGACAACTTCGCCTCCATTACCACCGAGCAACCTTCTCTATACAGCGAAAGATCAGCGAATATACCTTCCTGATTGAGGATAAATCTACCCATTACTCCACCCTCTACAGGTATGAGATCCTTTTCATCAACATTCGGTGACAAAACTTCAGCTATACCACCTTTTACTGGAAATACTGCTATCAACTCATCTGAATTCAGATAGACAAAATCCTCCGTTCTCCTAACAAAGACCCCAAACTCCTCAAAGTATCCAATCAAATCTTCCAACGATTCTGCCTTAAAATCAAAGAACAAGGCATGTTTAGATTCTTCTTCTGAGAAACTCAAAGAAACAGCTGACGCTTTCGAAAAGATAAAGCCAAATTCTTCTAGATCCAGTTCGAATTCTTCCATGATTTCTGAGGGAACCTGATTCAAAATCAAGGTCGGCATCGCTAAAGAAAACTGTGCATCCTTGAGCGTCTTCAATCCTTCAGGTAAAGTTTGAGAACGGGCTCGGTCCACTTCCCAACCAAATTTAGAGAACTTATTTGATCTTAAAAGGATCTTTGCAGTATCTGAATCAAAAACGACACTTATTTCATCGTCCGTCGGTATACCTTCGTTGAAACCAAACAGATGCAGAACTATACCAAGAACAGGAATAGTCTGTATTCTCGCATAGATTGTGGCATCTGTGTTTAATTCCATCTTTGGTATCTGATTCTTGATCATAGCATTTACATCTTCAAGCATCCTGGGTGACACAAAATAATACAACCCATTTGCTTCTATGGCTTGGTGATCGGCTAACAAAGCAGAGAAATTTTTCTTAACCCACTCAGGATCATCGGTGACCACCGAAGTGTCTAACACACTTTGGGCATCCTGGATTTCCTCGGTCTCGATGAACCCCATCAAGCTCGAAAGATTCAGCGTTATCTTGCCAAAAAAACACACAAAACCCTCTGTTTGATCCTTCAATTTGCTGCCCTGGGGTAGGAAAGAATTGAGTGTCTCAAAATCCTTCAAGAATAAGACATAATCTGCTGTAGCTGGGACATAGGCAAAGGTATAAATGCAAGCAAAAACAATGAGCAATAAAAACGCCTTTTTCATACTATCCCTCCCTTGGATTTTTGAACGCCAGTTTATTTACATAACATAAATACATTTTATCACTCTATCGCAGATATAATTTGGTCTAATTTTTTGATCACCTAAATTCCCGATTCTTTTGCAGTCCCCGGATGGAAAGTAGACTTTTTCGCCTGGACTGTCCCTTCAAAAATTACTCGGTATACTTCAAAATAGCCACGTGTCTTTTCTCCTCCTGGACCAGAAGCTATCACCAGACCCCAATCTGACCCATCTTTATAGATCCAGCCAAAGGTTTTAGCTCGAAGCCAGCAGTACCAGAAAGGTTTTCCCCTTTCATCAATGTTATAGGGCGACTTAGGCCAGATACAT
>JBKBIU010000002.1:0-30241 GCA_046294065.1 Pseudothermotoga sp. | reverse complement strand
ACGTGTTGAGCTTTTCATTTGATTGACCATCTCTCCATTGATGACGATATTATCTATTGTATTATGAGGGAAGAGGTTTATGAAGTCTTCGTAGATTATGTGATCATATATTTCAACGTTCTGTTGCGAATATATCGTGTATTTGCCATCGACGTACATAGGTTTATCATTGTTCGAATTGTTCTTGAGGGCAACTGTAAGATTTGATTTGATAACTCCATTGAAATTCACGTTCAATGTTTGTTCACTGCCACTGCCCTGTATACTGAGCCATTGGCGAGCGTTTTCACCATGTATAACCATCTGATAACCATCTTGATTTGGTGTTGGTTTCAAGGTGAAAAGAGGATCCATTCCTGAAGCTTGACCGGCATACTCAACGTAGACTTTCATAAACTGATCGTTTCCTTGACCTTGAGCACTCTTGAACTCGATCACCAACTTTGTCGCCGTGAGGGTTCTGTTGTTCCTCCTAATACTTCCAAGGTTTAGATCGATGCCAGTCTCAGTCACGCTGCTGATAAAATCAGTTGGATTCTTTACCAATGTGACCAAGTCGCTTGAGTAATTATTCGCTATCATCGACATTCTGTAAGAATCTATGTCTTGCTGGGTTAATATCTTTGGTGAAAAGGGATCATCGTATATAGGATTTCCCGAACGAATCTGCACGCCTTTGACTTCGACAGTCGATTTGAACCTTGGATTACCACTTATATGGATGACATCGTTCGATCTCATAGGACCATCTATGACTTCGCCGCTAATGAAATAAATTGTCTGTCCACCAGGCCTAGTCTCCTTTTCGGTGAAATATGCATATTTATTCAAAAAATCTATGGCAACGATAGCAACAGAATAGGCTTCTATTTTATTGTTACTTGATCTGGCGACCACCAATACGGAATATGGATTGCCAGAAATTTGGTATGAACCTGTGATTGGTAAGATTATTGAGGAGCCAGAAAGGTTGAGACTAGCGAGGTCCTGAGTAAATTCACTGATTGATGACAAATCGTAATACCTCTGTTCGTTCACTCGACTGAAAAAATTTTGCCAGTAGCTTCCATCAGATTGTGAAACCATGTAGTTTTTGAATCTATCCCACCATTCTACATTTTGACTCACATTCGCTGAAGTCCAGTTAAGTGTTACGCCAATGATGCCATTGAAATATGGTTTGATGTAAGCAAGAGAAAGTTGCAATACTTTCTGGGAAGATAGGTACAAATCGGTTCTCTCTAACTCATAGGAGCTGTTTCTAACATAAGATGCCGTATTTGTAAGAAGAGCAGCCGACAAAATTGATATCGCTGCAATTATGATGAGGGTATACATTAAGACGTAGCCTTTTCTCATTGACCACCACCTCACTTAACATTGGAAAGAACGATGGAAGAATGTAGTTGGTAACTTTTGCCACCAACATTCTTACCGAGCGTGTAAGATATTACGCCCATGGCAGGACTTGAAAAGACACATTGGTCTAACTGACCAATTTCTATAGATTTGCTGTATGATCCACCGAGCTCCTCTATGCTCAGAACTAAGATACCATTTGAAAAGTTCAGAGAGTATTGAAGTTTTGCCGCCGATCCATAGATGCCATAAGAGCTCTTGGAGAAGGGTACCGTTGCCACGAAGGTTAGTGAATTGTTCTCAACATTCAGACCTTCTATCGTGGGGCCAGCCTTCAAAAGCTCGCGACGAAGTATTGAATCAACTTTGGCAAGTTGATCTCTAACGTTCGTCCTCTGAATCACAATCTCAGAGTTTCTCATCACTTGGGTATATATAAAGACTGAGACTCCAGTCACAATAAAGATGAGAAATGAAACTACCAACAGTTCGATCACTGTAAAGCCTTTCATGTCATTCCCTTCTTTTGCTGTCGTTCCATTCTTCTCTTACCATATTCTATCACGTAAATATGTTTGTTCTAACTATGTGAATAGTGATATTTTAATACAGGATGCATTCAAGAGCATACTCAAGCATAAGTGAGCATAAAATTGCATTCAAGGACCACATTATCTTTTATCTGTTTTCAAAGTCAAAAGGAAATATTTTTCAGAAGTGACAGAAACTGTGTAAATTGATATACTACCATAGGAATTAGAATCTTCAGGAGGTGAATTTTGTGCGGAGAAAGGTCATCATCATGGGTGCAGCAGGAAGAGATTTTCACAACTTCAACACATATTTCAGAGACAACGAAGATTATGAAGTAGTAGCTTTCACGGCAACGCAGATACCCGACATCGAAGGTAGGGTTTATCCATCTCAGCTAGCTGGAAGACTTTACCCCAATGGAATACCCATCGAATCTGAGACGAACTTGGTTGAGCTTATCAAAAAATATGATGTGGATGAGGTAGTGCTTGCTTATAGTGATTTACCACATCAGTACGTAATGGAAAAAGCGGCCTTGGTAACCTCTGCTGGTGCTGATTTCAAACTCATGGGACCAAAGCATACGATGATCAGAGCCCAAAAACCTGTCGTCGCAGTTTGTGCTGTAAGAACTGGCTGTGGAAAAAGTCAGACTACAAGGAGGGTTCTTGACATACTAAGATCCAAGGGATTGAAGGTAATCTCTATAAGACATCCCATGCCCTATGGAAACCTTGTTGAACAAAAAGTACAAAGATTTGCCACATACGAAGACCTTGACAGATACAACTGTACAATAGAAGAGAGAGAGGAATATGAACCCCACATAGACAGAAAGTCAGTTATCTACGCCGGGGTTGATTACCAAGCTATTCTCAACAGTGCAGAATCAGAAAACCCAGACGTGATTCTTTGGGATGGTGGAAACAATGACTTTCCATTCTATAAACCAGACCTTCTAATTGTTGTTGCCGACCCACACAGACCTGGGCATGAAGTTACATATTACCCAGGCATGACGAATCTGTTGATGGCAAACGTTGTGGTCATAAACAAAGAAGAAACGGCCGATCCACAGGGAATAGAAATCGTGAGAAGGAATATTGAGAAGTGGAATCCCAAAGCAATCGTGATAGATGCCAGTTCACCTATATTTGTGGAAGATTACTCAGCGATCAAAGGCAAAAAGGTACTAGTTGTTGAAGATGGTCCAACTCTAACACATGGAGAAATGAAGTACGGTGCAGGTTTTGTTGCTGCCAAGAAATTCGGAGCCTCACAGATCATAGACCCAAGACCATTTGCAGTGGGCTCGATAGTGGAAACATACAAGAAGTACAGCCACTTGGACTTGATTCTCCCTGCAATGGGATATGGTGAAAAGCAGATCAAAGAACTTGAAAAGACGATTAATTCAGCCGACGCAGATCTTGTCATCATAGGAACACCCATAGATCTTAGAAGAGTCATGAAACTGAACAAGCCCGCGGTGCGTGTAAAGTATGAATTACAGGAAATTGGAAAACCAGATCTTGAGGATGTCTTGAGTAATTTTGTCAAAGGATTGGGAAAGATTATCTGATGGTGAGTCGCTCGTCATTTTTCTTGAACTAACTTACGTTTTAACCTGTCTATAAAAATAGAAAAGAATATTAGACAATTTTGGTCTTAGTATTTCGTTAACACAAACGTTTTCACATAGGAACTTAAACTGATAGTATTTGTAACTTGAAACCATTACAATCTAGTTAGAAAGTGGAAAGTGAAGAGAAACCCCCCTATCCCCCTTGAGATACACCCCCCACGGCTTTGGCGGGCTTTAGAGCCCGCATTTTTTTTACAGTTCTCCGTGCAAGGGTCCGGCGGTGGTTCGAATAATTCTTACGATAACCTCATCACCTAATGAGAGATTTTTCCCTGAGAAGATGATTATTTTGTTTCTCATGTCTCTGCCATAGTAAAGACCGTCTTTTGTGGTCCCTTCAACGATGACTTCCACTTGCTGATTGAGGTATCTTTCGTTCAATTTTCTGTTTATTTGCTTTTGAAGTTCAAGTAATTCATTGAGCCTTCTTGCTTTTTCTTTTCTGTTCACATCATCTTTGAAATATTTACTAGCAACTGTGCCTTCACGTGGTGAGTACACGGCAAGGTTTAGACGTTCAAACTCAATGGCTTTGACCAGTTCAACAGTCTCATTGTGATCTTCTACAGTCTCTGTCGGAAAACCGACTATTACGTCACTACTTATGGAAACATCTTTTACCTTATCTCGAATCCTTTTCACTAAATCAACGTACTGTTCTTTAGTATATCTACGATTCATTAGTCTTAGAATACGATTGCTACCCGACTGAATAGGTATGTGAAATGACTTTGCCGCTTTTGGGTTCTTGGCGATGGTTTCGATGAGTTCATCGGTGATCTCCGTGGGATAAGAGGTCAGAAACCATATTCTCTTTATCTGTTCAAACTCACTGGCACGTTCGATCAATCTCGCCAAGTTTGTTCCATCCTTCAAATCTTTGCCATAGGCATCTACATTTTGACCCAAGAAGGTGATTTCCTTTACACCGTCTTGTATAAGCTTTTTGATCTCGTCTAATATATCATTCATAGGTCTACTTTTTTCTCGGCCTCTCGTGTAAGGGACAACACAGTAGGTACAAAACCTGTTGCATCCATGAATGATTGTTACCCATGCATGGTGTTTGACGGATCTGAGCCTTGGTAAATCGGAGTTTATGGAGCAAACCGTGTCTGTCAAGAAAACGATCTTTTCCCCCTTAATGGCTCTGCTCAGAACATTCCATATTTCACTCACTGATCTTGATCCAATTACAAAATCTGCACCTAAGTCTAGAAGTCTTTCTGCCTCGAGATTTGAGCCGCATCCTGCTACACCTATTATTTTCAATCGACCTTGCTTTTTGAGTTTCACAAGTTGCCCAAGCTCTGAATGATACTTATCCTGAGATTTTTGACGTACAACGCAGGTGTTTAGAACAGCGATATCTGCTTCTTCCAAAGAATAAACTATCTCAAACCCATTTCTTAGTAAGATACCTGACATTATTTCGGTGTCATTAATATTCATCTGACAGCCGTAAGTCTTAAAGAATACCCTCATTTTATTATAAAAACAGGGGGCTTACACCCCCTGTTCTCATTCCTCCTCTTCAAGTTCTCCTTCTTCAAAAAGATCTGAAATATCAAGGGAGTCTTTTTCTTTCAATTCACTCTGAGGTTCGGGCGGTTCAATGGCACTTTCGGCAGGCTCTTCAGCGAAAGAAATGCCTTCCTTTCCCTCGAGATAGGCTTCGGCGATCTTAGAGGTAATCAACTTTATAGATCTGATAGCATCGTCGTTGGCTGGTATCACATAATCTACTGGTTCTGGGTCACAATTCGTATCAACTATACCTATGACGGGTATACCCATGGAATTTGCTTCTTCGACGGCTATTCTTTCTTTTCTTGGGTCGATGACATAGATTATATCGGCTGGTCTGTCCATGCCCTTCAAGCCGCCCAAATTTTTGCTCAGTTTTTCAAGGACTTTTCTCAACCTGCTCTGTTCTTTTTTCGGCAACTTGGCAAGTTCACCGCTTGCTTCCATTTGTTCAAGTTCAATCAGTCTGTCGATTCTTGGCTTGATAGTCTTGAAGTTGGTGAGCAGTCCACCAAGCCAGCGGTTGTTAACGTAGAAACAGCCACATCTTTCTGCTTCTTCCTTTACGACATGTTGAGCTTGCTTCTTAGTTCCAACAAGTATCATAGTTGCTCCTTCGCTGGCTCTGGATCTAACAAATTCGCAAGCCTCTTCGACGAGCTTCAGAGTTTTTTGAAGATCGATGATGTAGATACCTTTTCTTGCACCATAAATGTAGGGACCCATCTTTGGATTCCATCTTCTTGTGCGATGACCAAAGTGGACTCCTGCTTCGAGTAGTTGCTTCATGGTAATAACCGGCATTCAAACACCTCCTGATTTGGTTAAATCTTCCGCCCTTCTCATCTCTCTTGCCGACCCACCTGGGCACCGAGGCTCGAGATCAAAGGACGTGCTTTTTTAAAAGCGTATATATTATATCGTTTATTGTTAATTTTCGTATCAAGTCAGTGTAAAAATAAAAATCTGGTATTATTTTACACAGGAGGTGGATCTTTGCTCCTCATTGGTATAGGTGGGGGAACAGGCTCTGGAAAAACAACCGTTGCACACAAGATCATACAGAGAGTCGGTGCAGATAAATGTGTTCTTCTACCAATGGACAATTACTATAGAGATATGAGTCATCTTCCACTCGAAGAAAGAAAGAAGATCAATTATGATCATCCTGATGTAATAGAGTATGAACTCTTGCAAGCTCACCTCGAATTATTACTGAAAGGTACGCCTGTTGAGATTCCTACGTACGATTTTGTGACTTACGTTAGAAAACCAGAAACACTTTATTTTCCTCCCAAGAATGTGGTCATCGTAGAAGGAATCTTCGCTTTGTATTATGACCAGATTTACAAACTGTATGGGTTATCCGTTTATGTTGATGCAGAGAGTGATATAAGGTTCATTCGTAGGCTCAAAAGAGACGTTCGAGAAAGAGGAAGAACGATGGAATCTGTTATTGATCAGTATCTACAAACGGTAAAACCAATGCACGATGCCTATGTCGAACCTACAAAGAGAAGAGCGGACATAATAGTACCAAAGGGCGGGTACAATGATAAGGCTGTTGAGGTAGTTGTAAACTATATTTTCAAGAAAATGGAGTGTTCTTGATGAAGAAAATTACTCTGTTTCTTCTTTTGATTTCTTGTTCAATCCTAGCTTCGGGAGAGTTCAACTTGATAAGGACCTTGTGGGTTGATATCGCTTATCAAAACGGTCTGGAAAGACATGCTCTGACGCTTCATCAAAAAGCCGATGATATATATCAGAAAATCTCGAAGGAATTTGGCTTTACTTTGACTCCTAGACCTGTAGTTTATTTGATCGACAAAACAGATGTGGCAAATGGTTATGCAAATCCTCTGAACAATATCATCGTGATATACCCAAACGAAATCAGCCCTTATGTTTTCACACCCAACTACGAAGAGTGGGTAAGTTTCTGTTTTGCTCATGAGCTGACACACTTATTCTTAGCAAATTCATTCGCACCATATATTTCATTCGCCTCTGTGTTTGGTCATGCGGTAGCAGCGGCGATTCAGTCTCTCTTAACTCCTTTGTATCTTCACGAGGGACTTGCAATATATTATGAAACATTGGTCTCGAACTCTGGTCGCGGCAGAGATAAGCTTTTCAGAGAATACATGGAAAAAGCCAAGGGTACTGATGTAGGCTTGAGATACGCATCTTCTTTGAATACTCGCAGGTGGTTACCTGGCGGATTAGCTTATGTTCAGGGTTTCTCGTTGTTGGATTCAGTTGAAAGAAAGTACGGCCACGATAAAGTGGTGGAACTGGTAAAAAAGTTTACTGAAGATCCTCTGGCTGGTTTCTATAGAGCATTGAAGAACACTTCAATAGAAGACGATTTCAAGGACTGGTTGATGAGAGTACCATCAAACGGCGAAAAGATCTCGGAGATACTACTACGTGCAAGTAAATTGGACATCAATGCTTGGAGGGTTTATTACATTTCAGAGAAATATAATGGCGAGGAAGCAATTTATTATTACGATACTTTTACACAAGAGCACATAAAACTCTTCGATGTGAACAATGTCGCTTCATTTTCCGTCAGCAGAACCAGGATGGTAGCACTCGCAAGGTATGTTCAGGAAGGAAACTCGATCAAATCTCGATTGTACCTTTATAGTGGCACGGTAAAGGACCTTGGCATTGACAAGGTCGTTGACCTGTCGTGGATGAATGATTTTGAGCTTGCAATGATCAGGCAAGACGAAAGCGGAAGAAGGTTCATCGATATTTATGATTTGAGAGATAGAAAACTGAGAAGAATCTTTGGACCGGATAAATATATCGTTCCAATTCAAATAACCGCTTCTGGTGACAGTATTGTCTTTACAGCAAAGGTGAATGGACAGATGGATTTGTTTATGATAAACGAAGAAAACAAGGTAAAGAGGCTTACCAATGATGGTTATTCGAAATTATCACCAAAGCTTATTTCAAATGAGTTGTATTTCTGCGCAGATTATTCCCATAATTTCGATCTATACCTGTTGGATATCAACAGTGGAAAGCTCACTAAAATGAATTTGGAAGGTTCGATCAGTAGTGTCGTCCTCAATAATTTAGCTTACTCATTCAAAGTCGTCCCTGGTGGTTTTTCTATTTACAAAGAGCAAATAAGTCCAGAAAGTAAAAGGACCTTTGAATTTCAGGACTTTGAACCCTCGGCGATGGAACTTACAAGATTAGAAAATGCAGAGAATTACTATGATTCCATGAGACTCAGATTTGTCCTGCCTTTTCCCTATCTATCCTTTAATTCAGGGAAACTGGATTATGGGGCTGGGCTCGCTTTAGGGCTTTGGGACGATTTGATGGATTCATACGCGCTCTTTGGATGTGTATGGTCTTGGGAAAATTGGTTAGCCAAATTTGTGATCAAATCGCAGTCTGGTTCATCGCTGAATATTCAGTTCGATCAGAAGAATGATGTCTTTGTACTTTCGACTGAGCTTGATATACCATTTTACATAAACAAGGGTTTGATGGAGGAGAAATTCGATCTGATTCTGGGTATGAACGTGGATCAGACATTATCTGTAAGACCAAAGGTGAGGGTCGTCTATTTCTTGGGCAGGGTTGGCGGTAGGTTGCATCAAATAAGCTTTCCAGATGTTATGCTCTGGTCCGATATTTTCCCAGATATTGGTATTGGTTTTGCGAAAGCGTTCCTCTTGAAAGACTTCGTCTTTAGATTTTACGGCCAGGTGAAACTTTCAGATCTGCAATATGGCGCTGACCTGGTTATTCCTGGTCCTTCAATTGACATTGGCTCTATAGATGGCTTCTGGGCGATCGATAGTGTGAATTTCTCACCTGGTTTTACTGTAAGAATCAGCGATGCACAGAATAACTACAACATATGGTTGAAAACAACCTTTAACTGTCATGTGATTTACCAAGTTCCTGTTCCTCTATCTTTCACCGTCGGAGTTAGAGATGGCAAAGGCTATCTAAGTTTTTCTATAGAGAATATAATGAGCTTTTTTGAACTGGAGAATTTTTTGAAAAAGTGAGCATGTTATAATTTTTCAAAAAGGGGTGATCATATGAGAATAGCAATGGTTTCTTATGAAGTTTATCCTTTTGCAAAGGTTGGTGGACTTGCAGATGTTGTAGGTTCCCTCCCAAGAGTTATAGAAAAGCAGGGGGTTAGGGTTACCGTCTTCATGCCATATCATAAAATTGTTCAGAAAAATTGTTCCAAGCTTGGTCTACAAGTGGAATCTGTCGCCAAATCTATACCAGTGCCAAATTTGCAAACTTCGGAGAAATTCGATCTTTACAAAAGTCGTGTACCAGACTCCAACTGCACAGTTTACTTTATAGCAAATGACTATTATTTTTCCTCTGAAAACGTTTATGAAGGACCTGATTTGGCAGAGCAATCAATCTTTTTCTCGAATGCTTCCTTGGAGGCAATGAAACATCTCTCCGAGACCTTTGATTTGGTTCACGCACACGATTGGCAAACTGGATTGATACCCGTGTACCTCAGAACACTGTACAGAACAGACCCATTTTTCGCGAAGACCGCGAGTGTTTTCACAATTCATAATTTGGGGTACCAAGGTATTTTTAACCCAAGATACATCAAATTTGCCGGTTTACCAAGTTATTTGTTCAACATTGACGGACTTGAATTTTATGGACAGATGAATTTCTTAAAGGGTGGCATTCTTTTCAGTGACGTTGTAACGACGGTAAGCCCCACCTATGCACAAGAGATTCAAACTGAGCAATTTGGTGAGAAATTGGATGGAGTTTTGCGTCTTAAGGCTGAAGATCTTTACGGAATATTGAATGGAATAGACTACAATGAATACAACCCAGCAACTGACAAGAGAATATATGCAAATTACGATCTTGAGCATATTGAAGGTAAAAAAATCAATAAAAGAGAATTGCAGAAGGAACTTAAATTGCAGGTTAGAGAAGACACAGCTTTGATTGGTATGATAAACAGACTCGTTGATCAGAAGGGGCTGGATCTTGTCGAAAAGGTGATTGACTATGTTATGATGTTTGATGTTCAGTTTGTAGTTCTTGGGACGGGTGACAAGAAATACGAAGAGTTGTTCGAAAACCTTGAGAAAAAGTACCCTAATAGATTCTCGAGTAACATTAAGTTTGACATAGACCTGGCACAGAAGATCTATGCAGCAAGTGACATGTTTTTAATGCCATCCAGGTACGAACCATGTGGACTGGGCCAGATGTACAGTTTGAGATACGGTACAATACCCGTGGTACGCTACACAGGCGGTCTTGCTGATACTGTCAAAGAATATGATTCCAAAACCAAAGATGGGAACGGGTTTGGTTTTCGAGAATATGATGCAGCCCATCTTCTAGAAGCAATTGCAAGGGCTGTGTATTACTTCAAGAATGAGCGTGATGACTGGCTACGAATAATCAAAAATGCCATGAATACTGACGTTTCATGGGATAAATCTGCAAGGCAGTATGTAAAGATCTACCAAGAGGCTTTGAAAAAGAGAAAATTCTGAGGGGGACTGGCCAATGCCCGAGTTCAGAAAGGATCCTGTTTTAAAGCGTTGGGTGATAATAGCAACTGAGAGAGCAAAGAGACCGCATGATTTTGTGAGACCCAAGGTAGAAGAAAAACCTGCCTTCTGTCCATTTGATTATGGTAATGAACATACCACTCCACCGGAGATTCTTGCATTCAGACCAGTGGATACTGCACCAAATTCACCAGGCTGGTGGGTAAGGGTCGTACCAAACAAATTTGGTGCAGTTAATCCAGAGCTCCAAGCCAAAAGATATGGTGTTGGTATGTTTGATGCAATGGATGGCTTTGGATATCATGAAGTGATCGTTGAAACTCCAGATCACAACACTCATCTTGCATTGATGGATTACAAGCAGGTTGAGGAAGTTGTTTGGGCTTACAAACAAAGGTATGAGACGATTGCAAAAGATAGAAAGATTCAATATGTTCTCATCTTTAAGAACCATGGTCGAGATGCTGGTGCTTCTTTGCAGCATCCTCACAGTCAATTGATAGCTATTCCAATAGTTCCAAAGAGGGTTCAGGAAGAAATGAGCGGCTCCCAAGAGTATTATTCTTATAAAGAACGATGTGTTTTCTGTGATGTCATTGATCAGGAAATGCAAAGGCAAGAAAGGATAGTTGAAGAGAATGATGATTTTGTGTCGCTCGAACCATTTGCAGCACGCTTTCCCTTTGAGACTTGGATTATTCCAAAAGAACACATGAATAACTTTGGTGATGTCTCAGAAAAACAAGTTAAAGCTTTTGGCAAAATTTTGAAGAACACACTTTACAGAATATATAAAGCACTTGATAATCCACCTTACAACTTCATGTTACATACATCACCGACTAACGGCGAAGGTAAAAATTACTATCATTGGCACTTGGAAATCGTGCCACGTCTGACCAACGTGGCAGGATTTGAGTGGGGCTCGGGTTTCTATATAAACCCAGTTCCACCTGAAGAGGCGACAAAATATTTACGGGCAGTTGAAATACCATGAAATTATGGTAAAATTCCTTTGTACAACACTTACTCCAAGGAGGATTGGTAGAATGGAGATTTTGAAGGTTAGCTCAAGTTCAAATCCAAACAAAGTGGCGGGGGCTATTGCTGGAGCGTTGTCGAAAGCAGACAAAGTCGAAATTCAGGCGATCGGTGCGGGCGCAGTTAACCAAGCAGTGAAAGCTATTGCTGTGGCGAGAAGGTTTTTGAATGAGGGTGGGAAGGATATCTACATGATTCCTGGTTTCATCGAAGCTCTGATCGATAATGAAACACGTACTGGGATGTCCTTTAAGGTCTTTGTAACACAAAAACAGTCCTGATCAGATGGATGATGTCCTACAAGAGATAGTTAGGGCTTGTGTTGAAGATCAGAGAATCTTTCAGATCGTTCAGACCGTTGCAAAAATGACGGCACAAGAGAGAGAACACTTCGAGTCAAAGGTGAAGAATTATTATCTGAGTAGGACAGATCAGGAAGATTTGCAGGCTTACGAGTTCTATACTTTCATACTTAGAGAATCAAACGCACAGAGGATAGTCGAAATTGTTTCATCAAGAGGACTTTGAGTTTAAATATTTTTATAATTCACTCAGAGTCATCTTGGATGTGGTATAAATGTTTTGTGCGGGCGTAGCTCAATGGTAGAGCATCAGCTTCCCAAGCTGAGGGTCGCGGGTTCGAGCCCCGTCGCCCGCTCCAGAACCTAACTCGGGTATGGGCTTGGACCCTGTCTGGGTTAGCGGATTACTTGTGATGGAGGTGCGATTGTGGACCAAAAAGAGAAACAGCAGATCATTGAGCAATTCAGAATCAACGAGAAAGACACTGGCTCGATTGAAGTTCAAGTGGCCATCTTGACAGCAAGGATCAAACATTTAACAGAGCATTTGAAAGCACATCCAAAGGATTTTCATTCAAGGCGTGGCTTGATGAAGATGGTTGGAAGGCGTAGAAAGTTTCTCAAGTACCTGAGAAAGGCAAATCCTGAGTCATACAGGACGTTAATTGAGAAACTGAGTCTGAGAAAATGAAAAATGAAGAGACAAGAAGGGCGGGCATCTGCCCGCTTTTAGTTTCTTAGAAGTAGAGGTGATTCGATTGAGGATATGGAAACGTGAGATTGTAGGAAGGGAATTTCTTGTTGAACACGGAAGGCTTGCAAAACAGGCAAATGGTGCTGTTATGGCACAGATAGGCGAAACGACGGTTCTTGCAACGGTTGTCATGGCTGATTCTGCCACGGAAGGTATCGATTTTGTGCCATTGACCGTTGAATTTCAAGAACGTTTTTATGCCGCTGGAAAGATACCGGGCGGTTTCGTCAAGCGTGAAGGCAAGCCAAGCGAGATGGCTATTTTGTCTGCAAGAACAATTGACAGACCCATCAGACCGCTTTTTCCGAAGAATCTTCGAAACGAAGTTCAGGTTGTCGTGACCGTGATTTCGGCCGATACGGTTAATCCACCTGATATAGTAGGTGTCCTTGCCGCTTCGTTAGCCCTGAACATCTCTGATATTCCCTTTGATGGTATTGTCGCAGCCGTCAGAGTTGGGTTGATAGACGGTGAAGTTGTTTTCTTTCCAACTGAAGAACAGCTACAGAAGAGTTTACTCGACATAGTGGTTGCTGGTACAGAGGATGCCATAACGATGGTGGAAGGAGAAGCCAAAGAAGTAAGTGAATCACAGATGGTGGAGGTTTTGTTCAAGGCACACGATGTTATCAAGCAGATAATCGATTTTCAAAAACAGATTCTGTCAGAATTCAGTGTTACAAAAGTCAGCTTAGAAGAAAAACTTTTACCCGAAGAGATCGCAAATGATTTTGATTCAATGATTGATGAAAATGAATTGAGGAACAGACTCCTAACACAGGGCAAAAAGGCCCGAGGTGCAGCTTTAGATGATTACTTTGAAAAGATTTACAGCAGCTTGAAAGAAAAATATGGTGAAGAGAAAGTTGAGGAACTCTCAGTACTACTTAGAGACGCTTATGAAGATAGACTGAAACATAAGATGAGAAGAATCATAGTAGAAGAAGGTATAAGACTTGATTTAAGAAATCCAAAGCAGATAAGACCAATAAGTTGTGAAGTTGGATTACTTCCAAGAGTCCATGGTTCAGCCCTTTTCACCAGAGGAGAAACACAGAGCCTTGGAATAGTCACACTCGGTGCACCGATGGATGAACAGATAATTGATTCTTTACTCGAAGAGGGAACGAAAAGATTTATGCTTCATTACAATTTTCCACCCTTTTCAACTGGTGAAGTCAAGCCCTTGAGAGGTCCAAGTCGTCGCGAGATTGGTCATGGCTATCTGGCAGAGAGAGCCTTGAAGTTCATTCTTCCAAAGGAAGATGATTTTCCTTACACGGTGAGAGTAGTTTCGGAGATACTTGAATCAAATGGTTCATCTTCTATGGCAACGGTTTGCTCTGGTTCGCTGGCGCTCATGGATGCAGGAGTGCCAGTGGCAAAACATGTTGCAGGTGTCGCCATGGGTCTAATATTGGAAAGTGATGCTGAAATAGTCTTGACAGACATACTTGGTGCCGAGGATCACTGGGGAGATATGGATTTCAAGGTCGCCGGTACTAAAGATGGTATAACTGCATTCCAAATGGATTGCAAAGTCTCTGGTGTATCGAGAGACCTTCTAGAAAGAGCTTTGAATCAAGCAAAAGAGGCGAGGTTGTACGTCCTTGAAAAACTCTATGAAACGATCGACAGGCCCAGAGAGAGATTATCCAAATATGCACCTATCATCAAAGTAACAAGCGTTGATCCATCGAGGGTTGCCGAAATAATAGGACCAGGTGGTAGGGTTATAAAGGGCATCATAAAAGACTTTGACGTTAAGATATCTGTTGATGACCTCACAGGAAGAGTAAGTGTCATTGGTGATGACCAAGCAAAGGTCGATGCCGCAATTAGACAGATAAACAGCATTGTGAAAGAGATAGTCATCGGTGAAATCTTTGAGGGGAAAGTAACTCGTACCGAGCCATTTGGTGTTTTCGTAGAAGTTGCACCAGGAAAAGTTGGATTGCTGCACCAGAGCAAGCTCGTAAGCAATCTCAAGTCGATCAAATTGGGTGATATCTTGAAAGTTAAGGTAAGCAACATCGATAACAGTGGTAGGTTCCAACTTGAGGAAATCCCCACAGATCAGGCACAAGAACAGTCGCAGCAGCACAGACCTTACAGAAAAAGTAAGAGAGAAGAATGAATTAGGGTGAAAGGGTTTATAGTGCCAGCTTTCCTAAGGCTGGCATTTTTTGCGGAGGTCGATGTATTTTGAAAATAGAAGAGAAGCAGATAGGTCCCAATAGACTCTATTACTTGCCTGTGAAAGGTGTTAAAACTCTGTCAGTAGCCTTTGTTGTCCCAGCAGGTTCAATACACGAAGATAGAGATTTTGCCGGTACTGCACACTTGTTAGAACATGTTGTCTTCAAAGGTACAAAGAACTATGAAGAATTTTCTTTAAAGTATGAACTGGAAGTTGTGGGTGGCAGTTTGAATGCCTTCACAACTAAGGATTTTACGGTGTATTATGCACGTGTTCCTTATTCCCATTTTGAGAAGGCTATAGATATTCTTAGTGAATTGGTATTCAACCCTCTCATTAAAGATGACTCGGTAGAACTTGAGAAATCTGTAGTCACAGAGGAGATTAAATCTTTCAACGAGGATCATGTCAGTAGAGTGCAAGATCTTTTTGCAGAGAGCATTCTGCAAGAACCATATTGTCGACCAGTGAGTGGATATGAATACACTGTTGCAAAACTGAATTCAGCTATTTTGAGAGATTTTCACTCCAAAAGGTACGGCAACTTGAGGATAATCGCTGTTGGAAAGATAACCAGGGCTTTGACGGAGAAACTTGAAAATGCTGTAAAAAACTTCGATAAGGGTGTTGAAGAGTGTGATATTCAAGTCAGTTTTAAGAATGTTTCACGTGTCTTCGAGGCAAAAAATGATCTGAGCCAGATACATGCAGTTACTGGGCTGCCAATGGATTTTGGGTTAGAGAGTAAAGAATATCCTGCTTTCCTTGTTCTGAACACTTTGCTTGGCAGCGGCATGAGCTCCATGTTCTTCACTAAAATTAGAGAAAACCTTGGACTCGTTTATGATATAGATTTGTTGAGTCACGTGTGGAAAAACATTTCCTTGATAGGAATATATGCTTCAACAAGCCTTGAAAAGTTCAAAAGGTACGTACAAGAAGTGAATAGAATTTTTGACGATGCATTCATTTCGAAGAATTATTTCGAGTACGGTAAAAAAAGATTGATGGGGAAACTTCAAATGGTTACGGAAAGCGTTCCGGCAATGTTCAGTTATATTTTAGAGTTCCTCTTGGCTAAGGTTGAACCTTTTGATCTGGAAGATGTACTCAAGAGAGTCGAGTCTGTGAAATATAAGGATGTTCAAAAAATATGGCAAGAACTTTGTAAAAGTGAGCGGCACTGGTCGTTGCTGATACCAAAAGGAAGTGAGGAGTTATTCAAAACTATATGAATGGACAGATTGTATGGAAGAAGGTTGATTCACTCATACCAGGAGATATGGCGATGGAGACTGTGAGAACCAAAAATGATCAGCCTCCCTTAGTACATTTGGGACAGGTAATTACCCAAGAGGTCATAGAAACTCTCAAGGCGAATGATGTGAATTATCTATGGGTGCAAGTTTCACAAATCACCCCTCCCGTTGTGAGCCCACAAAAAATCGAGAAATTGAAAGAAGAAATGAAAGACATCTTCCAGAGCGCGGCAGAAAAAATGCAAGTGAACAAGAATGAGATCAGAGATCTTTCCAGCGAGATTGTGAATGATATAGTGAAAAACTATTCCGATAAGATATCTTTGATCTTTTTGATTCAACAAAACGATGAAGAATATACATATGTTCATGAAGTTCACGTTGGGATGATATCTGTATTGATAGGCGTAGAAATTGGAATGAAAATAAATGACTTGTCACGATTGGCCTTTTCGTCTATAATCCATGACATCGGCAAGATCATTGTTCCAAAGGAAGTTTTGTATGCGCCGAGAAAGTTAACAGAAAAAGAATTCGAGATGGTGAAAAAACATGTAGAGTACGGCGCCAAGATATGTGAAAAGTCCAATGTAGACGATCCCAGGATTATAAGCGGTGTGAGGGATCATCATGAAAAGCTCGATGGAACAGGATATCTAAGAGGATTAACGAAAGACCAATTAGGTTTGGAACCAAGAATTGTAGCGATCGCAGATGTCTACGATGCCTTGATCTCAAATCGCTCATATAAACCCTCCTGGTCACCATATAAAGTTGTTTCAGAACTGGTAAGGATGGCATCTTTCAATAAACTTGATAAGGAATTAGTTCAAGCTTTTGTTTCTGTAGTCGGGCTTTACCCAGTTGGAACCACAGTCCTTCTCAGCAATGGAGAGAAGGCAATCGTTATTGGAAATACAATGGGCCACAAAACGCGGCCCATTGTCAGAGTTGCCAGTGGAGAATATATAGATCTTGCTGAAGAAAATAAACTTTCAATCGTTCAGGTTTTGGATTGAACACTGGGTTTGTAATAGCTTAGATAATAGAAAACCGTTACAAAGATACCGGGGCCAACTATATTTCCAAGTGTGGCTCCGATGATATTCTTCCAGAAACCTGTCCAGTTCAAAGTTTCAGGGCCAAAATTCGAGGCAGCCTTTATGAAAAGACCTATTGGTATCAGAGACATATTGGCAACACTATGCTCAAAGCCTATGGCGACAAAGGTCATTATGGGGAAGAATATGCCCAATATTTTGCCTTCCACAGTATCGGCAGCTATCGCGAGTATCACAGCCAGGTCCACGAGTATATTGCACAACATACCTCTAAAAAAGATCGCACCGAAGCTCAAAGAAACCTTCGAATTTGCAACGGAAATCGCAGTCTTGCCAAAATCATTTACTGCTTGTCCAACACCCCAGAGATTTGTCTGAACAAGCATCCAGGCGATCAAGAGTGAGCCGACAAGGTTAAAGAAATATACAACTAACCAGTTCCTTAACATCTGCTTCAGTGTTATCTTCTTTGCGTACAGCGAGGTCAACATGAGCACATTCCCTGTGAAGAGCTCGGCGCCAGCTATGACAACGAGCATGAGGCCCACCGTGAAGAACGCACCTCCAAGGACTTTCTTCAGACCGTACGGTTCCACCTGCGTCATCGCTGTGAGTGCCATGATACCACCAAAGCCTATGTACATACCTGCAAGGATACCAAGAAGTGCCATCTGCGTGATGCTTAGTTTCGCCTTTTTCACAGACACTTCCTCTACGATGGTCTTTTGAATCTCAACGGGTGATTTCATTGACACACCTCCTTTATCCTTTGAGGATTGGTGTATATGTTCATTCTGTTTTCTCTCACAAATCCTATGAGGGTGAGATTGAACCTTTCTGAAAATTCAATTGCGCTGGACATGACTGGTGCTTTCGATGCCAGTATTTCAATACCTGCTAGGACACATTTAAGACACATTTCCAAAGGGAGTCTCCCACTGCTCAAAAGTATCTTTTTTGTGGGATCTACGTTGTTTTTGACAAGCCAGCCTACAACCTTATCGACTGCGTTGTGCCGACCGATGTCTTCAAATTTGACGAGGCATTTACCATCTGTCGTATAAAGACCAGCCAGGTGAACGGCACCGGTTTGTTTGTGCAAAGTGTTATTCAAAAGATCCTTCATTGAATTTACTATCGTTGATGCACTGACGGAGGTTTTGAAACCAAGAGATTTTGGTTGGACCTTCTCAGATTTTGAAATATTCAAGTGCACACTTTTTAAATCTGAACTGAAAGTCCATTCGATGGGTCTTAAGCCACTGTATAAAAGCCTCCCGATGGATAATTCTTCTAAATCCTTTGCATAACAATGCATCTCTTCAACGAAATGGTTGCTCACATAGAATTTGATTAAGCTATCTTGAATTATTTGATCTTCTATTATTTGGTAGCTCCCATCGATGCTTACCCTGTAGACCTTTCTGAACACGCTGTCACCTCTAAGGAAATTAGATCTGACTTAGTGTTTACGTTGATAAAACTCTGCCTCCAGTTGGATATTTTTTCAAAGAAATCTTCCTCCAAGTATAGTACTCGTGATCGACTGAAGGCTGCACGAAAGGAATTATCTGCAAGTCTCATGGACCATCTAAGGTTTTCTTGAATTCTTTTGTTATAAATGGCATGCAAAGGATGAAGGCCGTCGGCTAACTTGGGTACAAGAGCATCTATATCTTGTTTCTCGAATAATTGGCACATAGATCTCAAGACTTCTGGCATGATTAAAGGCATATCGCATCCGACGACAAATACATGATCATCAAGTATCTCGAGTGCCGTTAGGACACCGCCTAAAGGACCAGCAGTGTAATGATCCTCTATGAACTTCATCTCTTTGTAAGGTTTGCCAACTAGTATAACTTGATCAAAGACCCTGCTCAATCTCTCAAAAACATGCTCTATCATGGGCTTTGCTTGTAATAGATATTCACTCTTGTCCTCTCCAAATCTCCTTGATTTGCCACCGTTTAAGATGACACCAATCATGCTTTTTCGACTCTCACAGCTGTCACTTTGAAGTTCGGTATTTTGGCTATAGGGTCCAAGGGTTCAGCTAACGTAAGTTCGTTTATAGGTGTCTCATAGAAATGGAAAGAACTAAAGATAGTCTTTGGCGGCACTTTTTCAGTGATTTTCACAATACCTTTTACCTTTCCACGTCTGGAAATAATGTATATTTCTTCTTTGTCTTTAACACCAAGCTCTTGAGCATCAACTGGGTTCATTTCAACGTACGGTGTGTTGAGATATTTCGAAATGGTACTTCTTCTTGTCATGGTACCAGTATGGAAGTGGAATAGTATGCGACCTGTTGTTAGATAGAAAGGATATTCTTCATCTGGGAGTTCAGGAGATTCACGATACTCAACGACATGGAACTTTCCAAGACCGTCCGGTGCTGTGAATTTACTAGTGTGCAATATTGGTGTACCTTCATCTTCAAGAGTTCTGCAGGGCCACTGTAGACCTTTGATTTTTATCCTCTCATGGGTTATTCCCCCATAAATAGGTGTGAGGGATCTGATCTCTTCCATTATTTGAGAGGGTGAATCATAATTCATTTCATAACCAAGTCTCTTGGACAGTTCTACGATGATTTGCCAGTCAGGTTTACTTTCTCCAACTGGCTCAAAAGCCTTTCTTACAAGCTGGACGCGCCTTTCTGTGTTGGTAAAAGTTCCATCCTTCTCCAGGAAAGAAGCAGCAGGTAATACCACGTGGGCATGTTTATTTGTCTCGTTCAAAAACATATCCATGGAAACAAAGAAATCGAGTTTTGATAGAGCTTCATCAACCAAAGATGCATCAGGATCTGAAAGCCTTGGGTTTTCTCCCATGATCACAAGGGCTTTTATTCTTCCTTCCAAAGCTGCATGAATCATCTCGACGACTGTCAATCCAACCTTCGCAGGGATCTTTGTTTGCCATGCCTTTTCGAATTTCTCAATCACTTCGGGTGATGTTACTTTCTGATAACCCGTCAGAACATCTGGTAATGCCCCCATATCGCAAGCACCCTGAACATTGTTTTGCCCGCGCAGTGGATTTACTCCTGCTCCTTCTTTTCCAAGATTACCTGTTGCCATGGCAAGATTGGCAATTGCAAGAACATTATCTGTTCCGTGTTCATGTTGGGTTATCCCCATTGAATATACGATCGCTGCTCTTTGAGCTTTAGCGTAAAGTCTGGCAGCTTCGATGATCTTTTCTTTTGGAACATCTGTTATTTTTTCTACATACTCAGGTGTGTATTTTTCAACTGCTCTCTTCAATTCTTCAAAACCTGTTGTTCTGTTGGAGATGAACTCTTTATTTACTAAATCTTCCTTGATTATGACATGTAGTAAGCCGTTGAAGAGCGCAACGTCGGTACCGGGCCTTTGCCTCAACCAAAGGGTTGCATATCTAACAAGTTCAATCTTTCTTGGATCCGCAACTATGAGTTTTGCGCCTTTTCTAACGGCTTTCTTTATCCTTGAACCATACACAGGATGTGCTTCTGTTGTGTTTGAGCCTGTAACAAGAATTACTTGTGCTTGTAGGATATCTTTGAGATTATTGGTCATTGCACCACTACCAAAGGCACGGGCAAGCCCTGCAACAGTGGAGGCATGACACAATCTGGCGCAATGATCGACATTTGGTGTCTTCAAAACTGCTCTTGCAAATTTTTGCATCAAATAGTTTTCTTCGTTTGTACATTTTGCAGAAGAGAGCACTCCAACACTTTCACTGCCATATTTTTCTATAACCGATTTCAAACCATTGGCTGCACAATCTAAAGCCTCTTGCCAACTCACTTTGACAAATTCACCATTCCTTTTTACAACTGGCTCTTTTAACCTCGCTGGATCGTTGACAAAATCCAGGCCAAACTTACCTTTAACACAGGTGGCTATTCCATCGTTGACATCTGGGTTGATCGTCGAACCATATACTCTTACAACCTCTTTTTTCTCCTTATGGACAAAGACATCTATTTGGCAACCAACGCCACAATAGGGACATGTCGTAGTTGTCTTATTAGTTTCCCACCACCGTGCTTTACCAATCGCTGGTTTCTCGACTATTGCACCGACTGGACATACCGTGGCACACTGCCCACAAAAAACACATTCACTTTCTTTCAGAGGTATACCAAAAGCAGGTTGTGGCAGTGTTTCATATCCTCTTTCAACCATTGAATAAATTGACATATTTTCTATCTCATCACACACCCTTACACACAATTGACATTGGATACATTTATTTAAGTCTCGCACAATGAATGGATCCGCATCATCTAAAGGTAATCCTCTCAATTCCACTTCCTGTGTAGGTATCTTGATATTGTATTGGTAGGCGAGCTCTTGAAGTTTACAGTTTCCATTTGCATCACAGGTCATGCAATCATTTGGATGAACTTTGAGCATCAAATAGAGATTCATTTTTCTGGCTGAAAGGACTCTCTGTGTTGATGTGTACACCCTCATTCCATCAAAGACCTTTGTCGTACAGGCAGTCTGTAGATTTCTCATTCCTTCAACTTCCACAGCGCAGATTCTACAAGCACCTACAGGTTCAAGTGCAGGATGATGGCATAGAACAGGAATTTCAATACCATTCTCCATGGCAACATCATATATGGTCTGTCCTTGCTTTGCCTCATAAGATTTCTCATTTATGAAGACTATCATTTGAGCACCCCCTTTTAATAAATGATTATACTAAATAATGCAACTTTTTGTTCAACTCTTTTTTTAGCAATGTTGTATAAAAGAAGAGGAGGTGTGAAAATGACTCTAAAGGAAAGGTTGTCTCAAGATCTGAAGGAAGCTATGAAGAGTAAGGACGAGACTAGGGTTCGTACAATAAGACTTTTAATAGCTGCGATCAAAAATTTCGAAGTTGAAAAAATGGGGCAGGCAACTGATGAAGAGGTCTTACAGGTCATGTCAAAAGAAGTTAAAAAGAGACTTGAATCGATTGAAATGTACAAACAAGCAAGCAGAGAAGATCTCGCTGCTGAGGAGGAAAATGAGCTTAAGATTATCAAATCTTACATGCCTGAACAGATGAGCGAAGATCAAATAAGAGAGCTGGCAAAGCAAGTTATAGAGCAACATAACCTCTCAAGCGCAAAGGATGTGGGAACGGCGATGAAATTGATAATGCCTCAGGTGAAGGGGAGGGCCGACGGTAAACTGGTGAATAAGATTGTTCAAGAATTATTGGGAGGTTAGTTTCTTTGACTGATACAATTGCTGCAATCTCAACACCAAAAGGTATTGGTGCAATTGCAATCATAAGAATGAGCGGCGATGATTCCTGGCAGATTTGTCAGAGCATACTTGTAAACAAGTTGAAGATAGAGCCAAGGAAGGTATTTCATAACTTTATAAAAGATCTTGACGGTACTGTACTCGATGAGGTAACAGTTGTATTTTACAACAAACCACAGTCTTATACAGGTGAAGACATGGTTGAGATAATGTGTCATGGTGGTTTGGCTGTAAGTCAAGCAATCTTGGATCTTTTATTGGATAAAGGTGCAAGACTTGCAGATCCAGGTGAGTTCACAAAAAGAGCATTCTTGAACGGGAAGATCGATTTGACAAAAGCAGAGGCTATTAAACAAATCATCGAGGCGCCTTCGAAGGTATCTGTTAAATTAATTGCGAACAACCTTCTTGGAGGATTAGCTGATGCAGTCAAAGAATTGAGAGAAGTACTTCTAAGTTTTCTTGCAAAGATCGAAGTAGAATTTGACTATCCCGATGAAGTCTTCACAGAGAAAGAGATCTTGCTGAATGACTTGATGAGAGCCACCGATTTTGTCGAAGGACTGTTGGAAAACGCTCAGAATAGGTTAGTTTTGTCATCTGGTATTAAGATCGTGATCGTGGGTAAACCGAACGTGGGAAAGTCCTCCCTGCTGAATGCACTCGTTAGAGAAGATCGTGCCATCGTTACAGAAATTCCTGGTACCACGCGTGATTTGATTGAGGTTCCAGTAACAATCGGGGGGATACCTTTCGTTCTCGTTGACACAGCCGGCATCAGAGAATCACAAGATAAAGTGGAAAGGATAGGTGTAGAGAGAGCTATAAGGGCAGCCTCGGAGGCTGACCTGATACTGTTTGTCCTTGATGCAACTACACCAGTAGATGAAGATGATATCAGAGTCCTAAAAATGATAAGAGACAAAAGATACTTAGTAGTGATAAACAAGATTGATGCCAATGATTTAGTCGACAGGGGAATGCTGAGAAATGTACTGAATACAGACATCCATACTGTAACGGTATCTGCGCTTTTTAAAGAAGGCATTGAAGAAGTGGAAAGGCAGATAATAAAATCTGTATCCGATATAGTTCATGATACTCAAGGTTATATAACTACAGAAAGACAATACGAACACTTGTCAAGCTGTAGACAAAGTATAAGGGATGCTCTGAGGGACTTTGAAAAGGGGACTACCTTGGATTTGGTTGCTCAAGAAATAAGGACTGCCATTACGGAGCTTGATCTTTTACTTGGAACAAACTACACAAAGGATCTGATCGAGAGAATTTTCAAAGATTTTTGTGTTGGAAAATAAAAAAGAGGGGGATCATCCCCCTCTTTTGAATCACTTAACCTTCTCTTTCAATGCTTTGCCAGGTTTGAATTTGGGGACTTTTCTTGCTGGAATTGTGATGGGTTTCTTAGTCTGTGGATTGACACCTTTTCTGGACGCAGCTTTTCTGACCTCGAAGCTTCCAAAGCCAACTAGCTGAACCTTCTCGCCCTTGGCAAGTGCATCGGTAACTGATTCAAAAACCATGTCTACTACTTTCTTGACATCCTTTTTCTTGAGTCCCGCTTTCTTGGTTACCTTGTCGACAAGCTCCTTCTTGTTCATCCGTTATCCCCCTCCTTCTATAGGGTTCTGGGAGATATGATCTCCCTCTTGCAAGAATAATAACACTTTTTGGAGGGTGATTTCAAGTCCTGCTTGATCAAAGGCCAAAAATCATAGGTTAGTGTCAGTCAACTATCGATACAGACTAATCTTTCGAAATGAATCGATAAGAAAAAGCGCGTTTCAAGATGATTCTGAAAGTAAAAACTATCTCTTGGCAATTTTCATGGTATTATTAATTGAAAATAAACTATTTGGGAGGGCTTTCCATGAAAAAGGTCTGTGTATTGTTTGTTCTTTTACTTACTTTGTCTTTGTTTGCAGTTACACAATTTGTACCGACGGATTATGATCAGTTGATGCTTATGAAGAACAACGGGGATCATTACTCGCTGGCTAAGAAGGTCCAAGTGATAGATATTCTAATGAACGGTCTTGGAATCGAACCGATGATACAAGGGCTGTTGGCAACTTCATTGGTACAGTATGGAGCGACAACAGATCAATTCAACGATCTTTTGAGCAAAGACGCTATAATTGTTTTGTCAGGCCAAGAGATGGCTGCGGTTTTGGGACCATCAAAGTATGCGCCCAAACTTGTCAAGGCAATCTCAGCCTTGGTTGGGCCACAGATGTATGTTGCACAGAATGGTGATTACATTCTGATTTCAACCAATTCTGAGTTACTCAAAAGGTGCCAAAAGGGTGGAGGAAAAATACCAAGCGATGTGGAAAAACTGTTCTCTGATCCCGCCGTGTGGGTAGTTATTTTCTCACCGAGGATGGTGGTACAGGACTCAGTTTTTACAATGCAGGCTACAGTAAAGGTACTTAAGGACAGACTGGTTGGTGAAACAGTGACTTATGCTCAGAATGAAAGAGCCTCCATGCTTTTAAAAGATATGAAACCATCAAAGAACTTTGATTTGTACAAGGACCAAAATATTGGTGGAGAGATATTTGTATTTGGAAATGTGTCTAATTTTGCATCCTTAGGTGCACTGTATCAAAGTGTAAATGTTTCTGATTTGATTTCAAGGATTTCTATGTCCATGATGGCAACAGAAACGGAGATGGTACAGGAACAGTTCCAACAGCTGATGAGTCTCTCAAATAAATTAACAGGGCAATTGGCTCTCTCGATGAAAGTTAGCAATGTTTTAGAGAATCTTCTCTCACCACAGCAGAGCCAAGGAAACCAAAAACCCGTTGACCCAATCATTTACGGAATCGTAGGTGGCAACGTGAAACTTGAGGAACTTCAACAGGTGTTAAAGGGACAGATAAAGATATCCAAGAATGTTCGATATCTTGATTTAGATGGGATCTATGTGACCAGTGATAATGGAAAAATAAGGTTTTATTCCTCCATTCCAAGTGAATTTTCAAATCAGAGAGGTTCGTTTGATAAGATCGTGAAATTGTATGATCCGCAAAGTATGCCTATCTTTGTATGTGCGGATTTTGCACCGATTTTAGAGAAGTTGCTTGGTATGAACATGGATTCCGTCTTTGTTCTGACGAGTGCAGTAGATGACAAAACTTTTACGGTAAATTGGTATCTCAAATGAGGAGGTGCTGTGATGACAAAGAAGTTGGTTTATTTCTTCGCAAACGGATCAGCCGAAGGTAGGGCTGACATGAAAGATATTCTCGGTGGTAAAGGTGCAAACCTTGCCGAGATGACAAACCTCGGTATACCTGTTCCACCTGGTTTCACAATTTCTGCCGAAGTGTGTCGGTACTTCTATCAAAACAATCGTACCTATCCAGAAGGATTGAAAGAAGAAGTCTCCAAGGCAATGAAGATGCTTGAACAGGTCACCGGAAAGGGTTTTGGAGATCCGAGCAAACCGTTACTTGTTTCTGTGAGATCTGGTGCTGCTATATCTATGCCTGGAATGATGGACACAATTCTCAACCTTGGTTTGAATGACAAGACAGTCGATGGCCTTGCCAAAATGACCAACAATCCTCGATTTGCTTACGATGCTTACAGAAGATTTCTTCAGATGTTTGGCGATACTGCCCTTGGTATGCCAAAAAGTAAGTTTGAGAATGCACTGGAAGAGATGAAGAAAGCAAAGGGAGTTAAACTCGATGTCGAGCTCGACGAGAAGGATTTGAGGAAACTGGTTGAGATTTACAAAGATATATATAAGGAAGAAAGGAAAGAATTCCCTCAGGATGTAGAAAAACAGCTTTGGTTTGCCATCGACGCAGTCTTTGGGAGTTGGATGAGTGATAGAGCAATCAAATACAGAGAGATAAACAACATAAGAGAAGATCAGATGCTCGGAACGGCTGTTAATATCGTAGCGATGGTTTTTGGAAATATGGGTGAGAAATCTGGAACGGGCGTTGCTTTCACTCGCAATCCAAATACTGGTGAAAATATTGTCTATGGTGAATTCTTACAAAATGCTCAGGGTGAGGATGTCGTTGCTGGTATCAGGACTCCTCTACCACTTTCAGAACTCAATAGATTGATGCCGTCTGTGTACGATGAACTAATTGAGATAATGAAAAAACTAGAAAAGCATTACAAAGATATGCAAGATATAGAATTTACCATCGAAGAAGGTAAGCTCTACATGCTTCAGACAAGAAGTGGTAAGAGAACATCTCGCGCCGCAATAAAGATAGCTGTTGATATGGTACACGAGGGACTCATTACAAAAGAAGAGGCTGTAATGCGCGTCAAAACAGAGGATGTTGAAAGAGTTCTACACCCAAGATTTGATGAAAAAGCAAGGGCTTCTGTCCCAATTATAGCAAAAGGGTTACCCGCTTCGCCTGGTGCGGCGACGGGAAAGGTCATTTTCCACGCTGCGAAAGCCGAAGAGCTGGGGCGAGCCGGTGAGCAAGTTATCCTAGTTAGACCTGAGACGAGTCCTGAGGATGTTGGTGGTATGGCTTTCGCGCAAGGTATTCTTACTTCAAGAGGTGGAATGACCTCTCATGCGGCTGTGGTTGCGCGTGGTATGGGTAAACCTGCTATAGTGGGTGCCGAAACGATAGAAGTAAAAGAAGAGGAAGGCTTCTTCAGAGTGAACAAAACGATCGTCAAGGAAGAAGAATGGATCTCAATAGATGGATCTACCGGTGAAATATTACTTGGAAAGGTACCGACTATTAAACCCATAGGACTGGAGGGTGAAGTTGCCGAATTACTTGAGTGGGCAAATGAAATTAGAAGATTGGGTGTAAGAGCGAATGCAGATATACCAAGAGATGCTGAGGTTGCAAGGAAGTTTGGAGCAGAAGGCATCGGTTTGTGCAGAACTGAACATATGTTCTTTGAAAAGGACAGAATACCCAAAGTCAGAAGAATGATCGTTGCAAAAACTAAGGAAGAAAGGGAAAAAGCGCTTTCTGAACTTTTGCCTCTTCAGAAGGAAGACTTCAAAGGTCTATTTAGAGCCATGTCGGGTTATCCCGTTACTATAAGACTTATCGATCCTCCGCTTCACGAATTTCTACCCCATGATGATGAGCAAATAAGGGTCACGGCAAAGGAACTGGGAATATCAGAGAAAGAGTTAAAAGATGTTGTCGAGTCTTTGAGTGAGTTAAACCCAATGCTTGGCCACAGAGGTTGTCGCTTGACAATAACATATCCAGAGATTGCTGTAATGCAAACAAGAGCTATCATCGGAGCGGCCATTGAATTGAAAAGAGAATCGAATCTCGATGTCATTCCTGAAATAATGATACCCTTGGTCGGGCACGTGAATGAACTTGTCTTTCTTAAGAAGATAATCAAAGAAGTCGCAGACCAAATGATACAAGAATCTGGTGTGAATATCGATTACAAGATTGGAACTATGATCGAGGTTCCAAGAGCATGTGTTACGGCCGATGAAATTGCAAAGGAAGCAGAGTTCTTCAGCTTTGGTACAAATGATTTGACTCAGATGACCTTTGCCTTCAGTCGTGATGATGTTGGAAAGTTCTTGCCAGAATATTTGCAAAAAGGTATTCTTGAACATGATCCATTCAAGTCTATAGATCAAATCGGTGTTGGGGCTCTTGTGGAGATGGGAACTAAAAAAGGAAAATCAACAAGAGCCAACCTCAAAGTTGGAGTTTGTGGTGAACATGGCGGAGATCCCAAATCCATTCATTTCTTCCACAAAGCTGGGCTTGATTATGTTAGTTGCTCTCCTTACAGGGTACCTGTAGCAAGACTTGCTGCAGCTCAGGCGGTACTTGCCAGCAAAGCAAAGAGAACTGAAGACTGAATTTGGAGGGGCTTTCGCCCCTCATTTTGGTGGTTTTTATGGAACATTACTATGCTGAAAATCCAAAGAGTGAATTAAAGGTTAAAAGAGCCGTTTTCAAGCTCAAAAACAACAGGACATATCATTTTCAGACGCCTTCGGGCGTCTTCAGTTTCGGTGGCATCGATAAAGCAACCAGAATACTCATCGAACATGCTGTTATCAGTGGAAAAAGGTTGCTAGACCTTGGATGTGGTTATGGTGCGATCGGAATTGTGTTAAAGGGTGAGTATCCAGATCTTGAGGTCTTCATGAGTGATATTAACTCGAGGGCAGTGGAATTTGCAAAGATCAATGCTAAGAACAATAACGTAGAGGTCATCATAAAACATGGTGCATTCTTTGATCCCTGGCAGAACGAGACGTTTGATGTGATCTTGATGAACCCTCCTATAGCTGCCGGTAAGAGAGTTGTTCTCCGATTGATCGGTGAATCATTTGAACATTTGAACGAAAAAGGTTCTCTGCAGATTGTTGCCTACCACAATAAAGGTGGTAGCTACATAAGAAGATCGATGATGGAGGTCTTCAGAAATGTTGAAGACCTTTACAAAGAGGGCGGAGTAAGAATATATAGATCGATAAAGGTGTGAAAGATGCTAAAGATAACTAACTTGAGTTTCAAATACAAATCCAAAATGGCACTCAATGATATAAATCTTCTGATTCATGATGGTGATTTTTTGCTCCTTACTGGCGCAAATGGTTCGGGGAAAACAACACTTTTGAAGATACTGTCCGGATTGTTGCCAATCCAGAGTGGCAAGATATTTCATAATACTGAGGAACTTTCCCAGAAAGATTTGAAACTGTTTTGTGGATATGTCTTTCACAACCCAGTGAATCAAATAATTGGTTCAACGGTGGAAGAAGATGTAGCTTTCGGTCTTGAAAACATGGGAATAGCCAGAATCACGATACATGAAGAGGTTGAAAAGATCCTTCGTAAGTTTGAACTCTACAAATTTAGGGATGAAGATCCAATGAATTTGTCGGCAGGTCAAGCACAGAAGCTGGCAGTCGCTTCGATAGCTGTTTTGAAGCCAAAATACTTGTTCTTGGATGAACCAACTTCAATGCTTGATGACAAAGGATGTCAACAGGTTAAGGAGGTTATTCAGTTGTTGAATAGAATGGGTGTTGCTATCGTGATATCGACTCACGAAATACACCTGTTCGCTGATCTTGCAAAGAGGATTGTGCACCTCTCTAACGGGAGAATAGATTTTGACGGATCGATCGCTGACTTTATGAACTCTGCCATAGATGATGTGGAAAAATAGGGTGAAAACACCATGTTTCAAATTGAATTAGAAAGTGTCAGTTTTTCGTACGATGATTCGAAGGTACTCTTAAAGAATATAAACATGTCAATAAGTCGCCGCGATTTTGTCTTGATCACGGGTGATAACGGCACAGGTAAATCAACGCTTCTAAAGATAATCGCGGGAATCTTGAAACCAAAATCTGGATATGTGAAGATCGATGGTAATCCTATATACGAAGATAAGAATTATTTTAAGAAAATAGGTTTTGTCATGCAGTATGCGGAAGATTCTTTTTTCTGTGATACGGTCTTCGATGAAATTGCATTTGCATCGAAGAACTTTGGGTTCGTTGATATTGAAGAGCGTGTGATGAAAGCCATCAATTTGGCTGGAATAGATGAAGAGCTTCTTTATAAGAGTCCTTTTGAACTATCGAGCGGCGAGGCTCGTCGTGTTGCGATCGCATCGGCAATAGCCCATGAGCCCTTTTTCTTGATACTCGATGAACCATTTGTAGGTTTAGATAAACGTGGAAAAGATTGTCTAACATCGATTTTAAAA
>JBKBIU010000134.1:0-4524 GCA_046294065.1 Pseudothermotoga sp. | reverse complement strand
TAACCTTTTTATCAAATCAATGACGCTGTAGAAATCAAGTTTCTCGAGGCTATGTACTTCTATTTTACAAACACCTCCATTATCGTCCTAATACTATTAATTATTCTACAACCTGTATAGAACTTTCAAAATATTTCGAGTCTGAACCGCAAAGTACTTTAGTTGTGAGTTTATAGATCCCGGGCCTTGTCATCGCTGACGTATTCCATGGTTGGAACTTAAAAATCTCATATTGTGAATAAGGATCAAGCCATAATCTCACTGAGCGCTTCTGATAATTCAGTGTGGATGGTGGCAGTGTTACATTGATCTCATCAAGCATCAAGAAGAGGTCCTTATTTGTCGTGTTCTGCAGGTAAACAGAAAAGGCTACTTTTTCTTGCACGCTGATCTGTTTTGGAACATCGGAGTAGATCTTTATTTTTTTTAGATCCTTTTCATAATCACGAACACATGATACGGGCAGGGAAACAGAAGTAAGAGAGTTATTCACGAGGCATTGAACTGTGAGTACATATCGTCCTTCTCTTTCAAAAGAGAATTCAACTTGTTCCAAAACCCTTATATCTTTTCCTACACCAACCTCAGACCAGTCAGATTGGACTGAGAACTGCTTTTGCCAGAGGATTTGTTCCATCTCTCTCAGTGTTAATATCACATACTGGACCCGGAGATCTCTTACAGAAGCTGTGTTATTTACTATGTATACTGAACTCTTCATAGTTTCACCGACCAAATAAAAATCGAGTAACCCATCAACCAGTATCTGATATTTTTCAACAGATGTAAACGATTTTTGGGCAAAGACTTCCTGATCGTCCACCTTCACTTTCACCATTATTGTGTATTCACCAGACTGAAGTGAATTGATTTCGGCTTCTCTTTTAAGATCAAATAGCAAACGACTCGCCAAAGCGTCTAAGGTTGTTTTCACACTGTCTCTTTGGGAAAAACTATAGACAGGACCTTCCCTGCCCACAATCTGTAAGTTGAAATTCGATATTAGAACTTCTCTTGATTTATTCTGGTTATTGTAGAGGCGTACTTTCACGTCAATAGGAGTGCCAGAGACATAAGGAGTTTCGACTTGAATGATGAGTTGATTCATTTCAGATTTCTGTGTTGGGAACTGACCATAGTACATTCTAAGACCAAAAAAGAATATCAAAACTATCACTATGTTTAGAACCAAAAAGTATATTCCTTGTCTTCGATATCTCTTTGTCTTCTCTCTCTCTCGCTGCAGGAATTGCTGTTCTTTTTTTTTCCATTCTTCCGGATCCTTTGAAAAATATCTCATATACCTGCAGTCACCCTGAGTACCTCATCAAATGAAGTGATTCCCTTGAGCACCTTTTCAAAGCCATCTATGAACATAGGTCGCATGCCTTTTTGTAAAGCCAGATCATAGATCTCTCTTTCACCACCACCTGAAACTATCAAATCTTTTACATCCCTTGTTACAACAAGTACTTCTCCAATTGCAACACGGCCTTTATATCCACTACCTCCACATTCAGGGCAACCACTTCCAGCTGTATACTCGACAGGTTCAATCTCAGGGAAAGCAGATTTCCATAATTCCAGATACTCTTTTCTCAACTCCGCTTTTACTCTGCAGTTATCACAGAGCTTTCTGACGAGCCGCTGACTTATCACACCAATCAATGAAGTACTGATCATGTGTCTGTCTATTCCCATATTCACCATTCTGTCTATAGCAGCTGCAGCACTGTTGGTATGGAGTGTGCTCAACACCAAATGACCTGTTAAAGATGCCTCGACGGCAAGGTTCGCCGTTTCTTTATCCCTCATTTCTCCGATCATTATTATGTCTGGGTCCTGTCTCAAAAATGATCGCAAATACCGTGCAAAAGTAAGACCGATCTCTGGATTAACCTGGCACTGAGTGATTCCGTCGACGGTATATTCCACGGGATCTTCGGCTGTTATTATGTTGAGGGTTACGTCCTTGAGTTTGTTTATCATTGCAACGAGTGTAGTCGATTTCCCACTACCTGTTGGCCCTGTGATAAGAATTATTCCATTTGGCCTTCTCAGCAAATCTGAGATTCTTTTATAATTGAACTCGCTGAAGCCAAGTTCCTCTAACTGTTTGTAAGAACCGGAGACTTTGAGTATCCTCATTACTACTTTTTCACCATGTACCGACGGCAAGGTAGAAACACGAAAATCGTATTGTTCACCTTGTATGTTCATATAGAACTTTCCATCCTGTGGCAATCTCTTTTCTGATATATCGAGTCCAGACATAATTTTTACCCTTGTCACAACGGCACTGTGTTGCACTTTGGAATAATCTGTGATTTTTCTGAGCAATCCATCCACACGGTAGCGTACACGCACATAGTTTCTAAACGGTTCAATGTGGATATCACTAGCTTCCATCTGAACGGCTTTCTGAATTATTGCATTGACCATTCTCACAACGGGCGCTTCTACCTCAGCAAGGGTCTCTTCAACCTCTTCTTCGACAACAGGTTCGATCTGTTCGGCCGGTATCTCTTCCGCCAAAGCCATAGGGGCGCCTTGAATGTGCTGGGCATACATGAGTGAGAAAATCATCGGTGTTACAAGATAGATTACTGGGTCCTTACCGGTGAGAAATTTGATTTCGCTCGTTATGCGGGATAAATTGTAGACACTGTCTGTAATAGCAACTAACTTGTCATTCTGTTTATCTACTGGTATAACTCTCAGTTCCTCTATCATTGCTCTTGGGATACTTCTGAGCACTTCAACTGGCACTGTTTTTGGAGGATCTTTTAACACAGGGACATTGTATTGTTCACTCAGAGCATCGGTAATCTGTTCCCAACTAATCAAACCCATGTCAACCAAAATTTCACCAAGGGCTTTTCGATTCTTTCGTTGTTCTTCCAAAGCCCTTGATAGTTCTTCTTGAGTTATCAACCCTTTTTCAACCAAAATCTCGCCAAGTCTTTTGTACCTAGGTTTGTCCAGGGGCATTCAAATCCTCCAAGCCCATTCTGTAAACAGCCGGGATCTCGCTTTCAGGGAACAAATAACTGTCTTCTTCATCAAATCCTGTTGCTATAAGTGTTACTCTCATCTCATCTTGCGCTAGTTCATCGTCAATTATCAGTCCAAATTTCACATCCGCATCTTCGCTACAGCTTTGACGTATTATAGCTGCTGCAGCGTGCATTTCGCGAAGCTGGACGGTCTTGGGTGCAGAGATATTCAAGATAATTGCTCCTGCATTCTCTACTGGTCGATCCATCAATTTGCTCTCCATGGCTCTCTTAGCAGCCTCCATGGCTCTGTTTGCTCCCTTACCGATGCCAATACCGAGCATGGCGGCTCCTGCATCTCTCATGACCGACTCAACATCTGCGAAGTCAAGGTTAATGTACCCCCTCTTTGTAATTAATTCTGAGATGCCCTTGACACCTTGATGAAGAGTCTCATCTGCTTTCAAGAACGCGTTTACAACGGTTACGTCTGAAGGAAGTTCTTCCAACAGTTTGTTGTTTGAAATCCTGATCAAAGTATCGACACTTTTTCTAAGTCTCTTCAGACCTTCTATTGCTGTGGACCATCGTTCTTTACCTTCAAAATAAAATGGAGTTGTGATCACAGCAACGGTGAGAATACCCATACTTTTTGCAATCTCTGCTATTACCGGTGTAGCACCAGTTCCTGTACCTCCGCCAAAACCAGCCGTGATAAAGAGCATATCGGTGTCTTGCAACATCTGTTCGAGTTCCTCACGACTTTCCTGCGCCGCCTCTTCTCCAGTTCTTGGATCTCCGCCTGCTCCTAATCCTCTGGTCCTTTTTTCTCCAATTTGTATTTTGATATCTGCTTTATTTTCTTCTAAAACTTGAACATCTGTGTTCACAGCAATGAAAGTAACATCTCGGATACCGATTTCAACCATCCTGTTTATTGCGTTATTGCCAGCTCCTCCCACCCCGACCACCTTTATTACTGGAACCCTCTTCTTTGTGAACTTGTCTGCGTTAGTTGTCTTTGACTTTCCAAGCTCAAATGCCATATCATCAACCTCCCTGGGATTACCAGAGATTCTTGAATATCTCAACGAGTCTCTTGAAAAAGCCCTCGCTTGATTCCTTTCTCGAGGATTGTTGTACACCGGCTCTAGTCTCGACCACAGACATGAATCCTCCAAGGGCTGGTGCGTAGATTGGATCGTCCAAGATCTCATCTGAGTCTTTGATAACTACATTCGCAGAGGTGTTATATGTGCCTATCCTAACGGGACTTTTGAAAACATCCAGTGATAGATCGAGCAACCTCGGTATCTTGGCCCCTCCTCCAAGAAGTACTATACCTCCAGGTAAACCTCGTGGTGCAAATTCTGGTATACCTGAGCATACTTCTCGGTAAACACGTTTCACCTTGGTGAGTATCTCTCTGAGGCGTGCGTGTATAACCTTTGCTAATTCGTCTTTAGTCATGCTTTTAGAACTTCTTCCATCAAGACCCTTGTAATCAACAGATTGCTGTCCAAAACTT
>JBKBIU010000133.1:0-4541 GCA_046294065.1 Pseudothermotoga sp. | reverse complement strand
GGGCAGAAGGACAACTCTGTCTGCGTCACTCGTGGACTTTTAAAGAATTTGAACAGAGAAGAAACAGAAGGTGTTATAGCCCACGAAGTGAGTCATATCATGAATAAAGACACACTATTGATGACGACCATCAGTGCTATCTTAGGGACTATGGTCTTTGTCCAGTTGTTTGCATGGAGAGCTTTAAGATATATGACATGGTCTGGTGGAAGATCAAAGAAAAAAGGCAAAGGTAATGGCACAGGATACATAGTTTTGGCGCTTTTGGTCATAGCCTTAGTTGCCACACTGTTTTCCTTCATTGGTAGGATAACCATCTTTGCCGTTTCAAGAACTCGCGAGTATCTTGCCGATGCCAAGGCTGTTGAGCTGACAAGAAACCCAAAAGGATTGTCTGGTGCACTCAGAAAGATAGCAAAAACACAAAAGGTAAAGCAGAAGGTGAAAGGCGCTACCGTTGCGACGGCTCATCTTTTCATATCTGATCCACTCAAAAGAGAGATCAACAACAAAGAAGGATTTTTTGCAGATCTTTTCAGTACCCATCCACCTATTCACAAACGCATCGCAACCCTTGAAAATATTCCACCAGAAACGGTACTCAGAGAGCTACAAGAACTTTGATCTAAGAGAACTTGTTCAACAAGATTGGCAGGGCTATTAAATGGTCTGCAAAATGCTTTTGAGAAAATTTCTCTCGCCGTGACAGGCTCCGTTCACTGAAAAAGGTCATGCTTTTCACTTTTTGGCGATTTCCTCTATGCCCACCTTGAGACAGTTGCTAGGAGGAGTTTATACAACACGGGGGTTAAAGTTCAGTTTGCAATTTCGTGACAAAAAACCTGCCCAACGGGCAGGCAAGAGATTGTCAGACAAAGAAACTATCCAAGATATGGCAATGTGGAGTTTGCATAAGGCATGAGTAATATGCTTGGATCTTTTGAGGTCTGTTTCAAAGCACTATCAAGGGCATCTTGCACAGATTCAAAAGGAGTCATGAAGATCTGTTTTACTGTGTTTTTGTCCATCTTCGAACACAGAAAGATCTTTGCCTTCTTCATCACCTTACAAAATCCGGCTGCTTTATGGCCTCCCAAATGAAATTCTTTTTTAATCCACTCAAGCGGTTCATCGGGGGTCTTTGCCCTTTTCATCCATTCTTCAAAGGTCTTTTCACCGAAACCTTCACGACACTGGGCAACTAAGATTATGATTCCACCCTCTTTCACTGCCTGAAAGGCATTGTCCAAGCCTTTTTGCGCTTGATAAAGATTTATATCCTTTGGGAAGCCACCGGGTGAAGCAATTACTATGTCGTATTTTGTTTCTATCTTGATCTTGTACATCCTGTCTATGTACTGAACGCCTTCTCTATGTGCAAGTATGGGATCACCGCTGACGATCTTTACTATCTCTTTCTTGCTGTTCAAAACAGCGTTGACTATGAACCTCACCTTTGCCATTCTGCCTGCTTCTTCTATATCCTCCCTTACGGGGTTGTTCTCTATCTTTCCAGGTCCCGCACCATCTAAGAGCATGTAAGAATGATTTGTTTCGATGGTCTTTTTGCTGCAAACACCTGGCAAAAGTGCCTTGTTTCCTCCACTGTATCCTGCAAACCAATGTAGTTCCAAGTTTCCCGTTGCTATGATGAAATCAGATTCAACTACTTGATTGAAAACCTCTACAGGTGTTCCTCTCTTTGTCTTTCCTATGAACACACATTCTGATATGTCATGGTTCAAACACTTTATCTTCTCAAAGACTTGATCTCCCACGGCTTTTTTCATCTCTTGGTCTGTCATTTTACGATGAAAACCAAGGCCAAAAACTATAGTTATTTGATCTTGTCTTAAACCGGCTTGTAAGAGTTCCTCTATCAGTGGCGGAACAATAATGTGCGATGGACAGGGCCTTGTCAAATCGCTCACGAGTATTACAACATTTTTCGGCTTTTGCTTCAAAATGAGATCTTTTAAGGGTTCAGTGCCTGTTGGTGCTCTCAAACTCTTTTTGACTTCTTCTGTTGGGTTTTCAATGCCATCGAATTCCCTGTTTGGTTTCAGTATGTCTATCCTGAGATCATCACTTGTGCTGAAAGACACAACTCCTTCGCCAAATTTGAGTTTATATTCTCTCATCTTCACCACTCTCACAAGGTTGGTTGGGTCAAATAGATTGCAAACTCATGGTGTTTTAGAATCTCTGCTTTTGTCTTTTTACCATTCAGTACCTGAATCAACTCCCTGAACAGTCTTTCTCCTGCTTGCCCTATTGTTTCTTTGCCTTCCAACACGGTGCTTGCATCGAAATCTATGTTGTCTGCCATCTTTTGAGATGTTCTTGCGTTAGCACAGACCTTTATGACAGGGGCTATGGGACACCCTGTTGGAGTACCTCTACCAGTTGTGAACAAGACAATTTGTGCTCCAGCTGAAACCATCCCTGTAACGGATTCGACATCATGCCCTGGGCTGTCCATGAACACAAGTCCTTTTTTGTTGATAGGTTTTGCATATTCTAGGACATCTACAATTGTCTTTGTGCCAGCCTTGTAGATTGCACCAAGTGATTTTTCTTCAAGTGTCGTTAAACCACCTTGGATATTGCCCGGTGTTGGATTCACACCCCTTATGTCTTCGCCGCCGGCAAGGGCGCTTTTTTCACACCTTTCGACAAGAGAGAGAAGTTTTTGTGCCACTTCTCCGTTTATGGTTCGCCTTGCCAAGATGTGTTCTGCACCTATGATTTCTGTAGTTTCAGAAAAGACCACAGTGCCACCAAGATCTACAATTTTGTCTGCCACATATCCGACAACAGGATTTGAAGCGATACCTGATGTAGTGTCCGAACCACCACATTCTATGGCAACCGTTAGTTCTGAAAAATCAACCTCTGTCCTTTCAAAGCCTCCAAGATCTCTTACCATCTGCTGGAGCAATCGAATACCCTTTTGAGCTGTCTGAAGTGTTCCACCTTCTTCTTGAATGATCAAGCATTCCACAGGTTTGTCTGTCTTCTTTGCCTGCTGCGCAATCTCTCTTGTTGGGATTGTTTCGCAGCCTAAACCGATGTAAAGAACGCCAACCACATTTGCATTGGATGCCATTCCTAATAAAACATCGAAAACTTTTTCGTGGTCCTTTTTCATGTGATTACAACCATGCTGATTGTCTATCAATACGGCACCATCCACGTGGTTTGCAATCTCTTGAGCAGTTCTCGTTGCACAGATCACCGTTGGCACGACAATAAAATGATTTCTAAAACCTACCGAGTTGTTTTTTCGTCTGTATCCAAAGATTTTCACGTTGTATACCTCCTCACGCCGCGTCTACCAGAGACGTTGTGCACGTGAACATAATCTCCTGCCTTGATGTTTTCTGTAGCAACGCCAATAGGTTCACCATATTTGTAGACTTGGGAGCCTTGCTCTATGTCCTTAATGGCAAATTTGTGTCCAAAGGGTATGTCTTGGTTCAGCTTCACAGTTATCGTTGTGTCTTCAAAAGACACTTGAACTTGTTGGCCTTTTGAAAGATTCTTGATGGCAGTAGCGACGTTGTCTTTGTTGCTAAAAACTAAGGCATCCATGAGAAGACCTCCTATGGAAGTTTGATTATCTTTGCATTCACAAGAACCCTTTCCATTATTCTTCCAGATCTTATTCTCTCTTCAATCTTTTTTCTGAGTTCTTCATCCTTCAAAGGTTTTTGCGCCACGCCTTGTTCGATAGCCTTCTTGGCTACAGCCATTGCCTCTTCGACGTATACCTGGTCTTCTTCCATCGTTGGAACTATGTATTCTTCATGTATTCCTTTCTTGTAAGCAAAATCGGCTATCGCCTGGGCGGCAGCTACACACATTTCATCGGTTACTTTAGTTGCCCTTACATCGAGAACTCCTCTGAAGATTGCGGGAAAACCAAGAGAGTTGTTGACTTGGTTTGGAAAATCGCTTCTGCCCGTTGCAACTATTCTTGCACCAGCTTCTTTCGCTTCCCAGGGCCAGATCTCTGGGACCGGGTTTGCACCTGCAAAGACTATGGCGTCTTTGTTCATTGCCTTTACCCATTCTGGTTTGATGACATTAGGTCCGCTTTTGGAATAGGCTATACAAACATCGGCACCTTTCAGGGCTTCTTCTATACCTCCAGAGATGTTATCTTCGTTTGTCTTAATCCACATCTGTCTGCTTATTTCATCCAGCGTCTGGGCTCTTTGTTTTGTGAGAATGCCCTTTGAATCGCAAACGATAACCTTTCCAAGGTCGACGTTCACTTTCTCAAGGAGTCTCAAGAATGCATAATTTGCGCTGCCTGCACCTATTATAGCGATTCGAATTTGATCGATCTTTTTTCCAACGATTCTCAGTGCATTTATCAAACCAGCCAGTGTTATAGTGGCTGTACCTTGTTGATCATCATGAAAAACAGGAACCGATAATTCCTCTTGAAGCTTTTTCAAAAGTGCAAAGCATTTTGGCTTTTCTACATCTTCTAAGTTGATTCCAGCAATGGAAGGTGAAAGCCATTTACAAAA
>JBKBIU010000132.1:0-4571 GCA_046294065.1 Pseudothermotoga sp. | reverse complement strand
ATAAGGTCTTTTTGCACATACCTTCCCAACACCTTTTGGCAATCAAGGAGGAAGAAAAATGAGCCTTCAAAAACACATCAGGTGTAAAGAAAAAGATGTGGGTAAATATGTCTTCATACCTGGTGATGAAGCCAGAGCTGCCAAGATAGCTCAAAGGCTTGAGAAGGCAAAACAAATCTCAGCAAACAGGGCTTATCATGTTTATACAGGAAAACTTTTGGGAGAAGATGTGAGTGTGTGTTCTACCGGAATAGGAGGTCCATCGGCTTCCATCGCCATTGAAGAACTGGCAAGGGTGGGGGCAAAAATTTTGATAAGAGTCGGGTCTGCCGGCGGAAGGCAACCAGATATGCCTATCGGAAGTTTGGTGATAGCCACCGCGGCTTACAGGGGCGAAGGTACATCACATGCCTATGCGCCAGCTCCATTTCCAGCTGTAGCTGACCTGAATGTGACAATGGCTCTGATGAAAGCTGCCCAGGAATTGAATTATCAATTCTACCACGGGATCGTCTTTACAAGGGACGCATACTATGTGCAAGACGAGCAACTGAACAAGTTTCTGACCGACTGCGGTGTCGTAGCAGCAGAACAAGAATGTTCAATAGCCTTTATCCTGGGGTCTTTAAGACATCTTTCTGTTGGCGCTATACTGGCGACAGATTCGAATATCTGGCTGAATCCTCAGCCTACATTGGAAGAAAAAGAAAGACTGTTCTACGAAGCAGAAAAGAAGATGATTGATGTTGCCATAAGGGCTGTTGAGATCTTGATAGAGAGGGATCGACTTGGACAGAAGACTTTTTAGGAATGCAAAGATAGTCGATGTTCTCAGGCTACGTATCTTTGATGGCTGGTTTCTCATACAAGATGGTAGATTCAAATTTGTAGAGGAAGGAGAAATTGCAAAGAATGAGCCGATTGATATTGTTGATTTAAAACGAAGATATGTTGTACCGGGGTTTATAGATGCGCACATGCATGTGGAAAGCTCTCTTGTGACATGTGATAGATTTGCCGAGATTGCATTAAAACATGGAACGGTCGCGGTGCTACACGATCCCCATGAGATGGCAAACGTCTTTGGGGCAGATGGAGTAGAGTTCATGATAGAAAACGCAAAGGAACAGCCTTTGGAATTTTACACGGCGATTCCAAGTTGTGTGCCGACAAATAGAAAGAATTTAGAAACACCGAATGCTTCCGTTGAGCCTGAAGACGTTGAAAGATTCGCCACGATGAAAAACGTCATTGCCCTCGGGGAAATGATGGACTATGTAGGAATACTCAGCGACGACGAAAAGCTTCTCAAGATCATCCAAGTTGCCAGAAACCACAGTCTACTGATCGAAGGTCACTGCCCTACCCTGAAAGGAAAAGACCTGTCAAAGTACATAGCAATAGGTGTTGGTTCGGACCACACTTTAACCTATCCAGAGAAAATTTTTGAACAGCTTTCAAAAGGCATGTGCGTGATGATACAAGAAAAGTCCCTCACACGAGAAAATGTTCAAGCGATTCTGAATTTGAAGGATCGATCCCGAGTATTGCTAGTTACCGACGATACACCTACTACAAAGCTACTCAAGGGTCATTTGAATAAGATTGTATCTTTCGCAATAAAACAAGGATGGGATATTTTAGATGCCATCGCCTCGGCAACCATAAGGGCAGCGAGCTATTTGGGGCTGAAGCATTTGGGAGCGATAGCTCCTGGAAAGTGTGCAAGCTTTTTTGTCGTAGAAGAGATTGAAGAATTACGACCTGAAATTGTTTTTTGTAAAGGGATTGAGTATGAAAGACTATCCTTTAAGAAACCCTATGCAGAAAGTTTCGGAGCAATTTTTGCCAAAAAGGATCTGGTTGAGAGAGATTTTTACCTTTCTGGAATTACAAATGGGAACAAAAGGCTGAATGTTGTAATCTGTAACGATCAGAACAGTTTTACAAGATTGAGTCAAGAACCGGTGACAATCAAAGACGGTTTTGCAGTTGGTGATTATGTGAATGTAGGAGTGTTTCACAGAAAATCCTTCAAAGGATACGTTGGACTTCTGAAAGGTTTTGGTATGAAGAAGGGTGCCTTTGCATCAAGCTTTGCCCACGATTCACATAATATACTTGTGGTGGGGAAATCTTCAGAGTACATGAAAAGGGCTGTACAGGAACTTCTCAAAATCGGTGGTGGTATGGTTTGTTGCGATGATTCCCACGTTGAAACTGTTCCTTTGGAAATAGGTGGCATCATAACAAACCAAGGAGTTACAGAGGTAGCTCAAAGGCTCGAAAAGATAGAGAGACTACTCAGACAAAATGGTGTGAGGCATAAAAATCCTCTAACTTTTCTGTCTGTACTATCTTTAACGGTGAGCCCACTTTACAAATTCTCCGATCTTGGGATAGTGGATACAGAAAAAGCAGAGATTCTCTCAAATATACCATAGTTCGTGCATAAAGCGCTTCTAATCTTAAAACGCTCCATCATGACCTTGTCAACAACTGTGAGAAGCTGCTTAAAACCAACTGAAAGTTTAATTCAACAAATGTCAATGAGATAGCCTTTCCATTTGAATTACTCACCATTTAATTGACTAAAAAACTGCTACTACTTTGGGCAGTACAGATTTTTTGTTTTGAGCCCCATAAGTACAGCTGTCAAAAGACTCTAATATATATACAACCTGCCAGATGCTGTTTGCTCGTTCTGTATGTTTTGGATCTCTTAACAGCTTTTGTAAAACTTCGACCAGCCTTTGTGGCGTTGATAGAACTTGGCGGAAAGTACGTCACTTGAATGTAACATTATAGACCGCTTGAGCGTCATATAATTTTTTACAAGCATAAGGGGGGATGAGTATGAAAAGATGGTTTTTGTTAGCTTCTACACTGTTTATTGCTCTCTTAGTTTCAACGTGCACTACGCCTCAACCACCTACTCCGCAAGAACCAGTTACCTTGGAACCAGGTACTTTGATGGGTGTTGTAAAAGGCGAACTACAGAACACCATAATTTATAAGGCAGAGGTCATTGCGCAAGGTGGAGGAAAAACATACAAGACTTACACCGACAAAGAAGGAAAATATACCCTACACCTACCGGCCGGAACATACAACGTGACTGCAAGCATGGAGACTTTCATCAGTGCTGCTACCTCTGTGACAATTTCTGCGACTGAGACACAGATACGTGATTTCATTCTCACCACTGGAACAGGAGAGACTCCACCGCAGATCACTGCTGATTCTGTCTCTGTGCAATTGTTTACTGGCCCTGCTGTCTTTGATGTACGAAGTATTGACACAAGAACTTTCACTCAATCGCTCGCCAGTCTGAGTAAAGATCCAGCCGACAAACAGAGCACGCCAGATTACTGGAGCTCTGTGGTAGTTGGTGTATCCCTTTCGCCAGCAGCAACGTGGGGTTTCAAAGGAACGAGACTCTACGTTTCTCAGGAACAAGAAGGTCCATATTTTCTTTGTGGTAGTGCTGGTATAGGTCTTGAACAAATTCTCCGTTTTTACCCACTCGTTCCCGATGAGACATATTACTTCAGATTATCCGCCTTTGGAACATGGGGCGAGGTAGAGCTCACCAATGAACCAATGCAAATAAAGACTCCAAAACCTCTGGTTCTTCTTAGCCCGGAAAATGATGAACAAATTGGCCAAGAGACGATTGAATTCACCTGGGAACATCTCTGGGAATCCTTTGAGGGTGAATATTTTTACTGGTTTTTACTCTTTGACGAGAACCTTCAATCTGTTCACTCCACCCAAATCCATGATGCTACTTATACATACTGGGCGCTAAACTTACCCTATGGAAAAGATTACTACTGGTTTGTTTACACACAAGCAAATGAAGAAATAGAAGAAGATGGAAAAAGTATATCCAAAGAAGATATATCAATCTCCTATCTCCGAAGATTCAAAATCCCTTACCAGCCAGGAAACAACTTAGTGCGAAACGGTGATTTTTCAAGTGGTGAACTTGCCCCATGGATTGAGTTTGAGGAATCAGGATTCAGTGGTTCGCCCCCGGATGAATACGAGTGGGCAGTCAGTGCTACCGAATTTGTATTGCACTGGTACAGGAAAAATTCATTTGGAGCAGGTGGTTCTGTAGGTGTAGATCAATATTTGGGAAACTTTGATACCACTGGTGCAACTAAGGTCTATCTTGAGTTCGACGTACAAATCAACGAGCAAACTTTCAGTTCTAACCAGTATGGGTATCACGCGGCTCAAGTTCATATCATCTTTACAGATCAGAACGAGAACGAATTCATTTACGTAGTTGGTTTCTTGCTTGAAGGAAGTGACGAAACACAGTATGAGCCGCCAGAGAATGTTGAGTACATCGTTAGAAAGATACCTCAGGATACATGGAATCATTTCGAAGATGATTTAATGCAAAATCTTCAGCTAAGAAATAAAATTAAAGATTATCCTTACATAAAGCAAATAAGAGTTTTTGGTAGTGGGTGGGACTTTGAGGCTCGTGTTGATAATATGAATCTAAGCGTTGAGTGGTAATGAGTTTTTTACAGAGAGGGCGGGTAGAAAACCCC
>JBKBIU010000131.1:0-4621 GCA_046294065.1 Pseudothermotoga sp. | reverse complement strand
AAACATACCAATAATATGTTTCTCCTGCAAGAACGGTTATGTCTCTTCCGGCTAAGAGCCATACAACACCAAAAATTTGAAATGCGAAGAGTGTTCGAACAAGTAGTGCCGAGACAATTGAGGGCTTGAGCAAAGGTAGGGTGATCTTTATGAATTTCTTCCATGGTGAAAAACCAAATACATCTGCCGCTTCTAAATATTCAGCATTTATCGACTGTAAACCCGCAAGTAAGATCACAAATACGAGAGGCGTTGCCCTCCATACTTCTGTCAGAACTACAACAAGAAACTCTCTTGATTTGAACATGTAGCCAAAAAAATAAAGGGGTCTTTCTATCCAGTTCAAACTGAGCAATATTTTATTCAGATAACCGTTTGGAGCAAATATGGAATAACTTATCAAAGCAGCTGTGACATCACTCAGTGCAAGCGGTGCTGCTATTATGTACAGTAGTGTCTTGTAGCCTTTCCATTTCTTATTTATTAACAAGGCAAACATCATCGCTAATATGAATTGTATGGGTATAACTATTACACCCAGTATCAATGTATTCAAAAATGAATTCTGGAAATCTTTTGAAGAAAAAACGTATCTGAAATTTTCAAGCCATCCTTTTGGATTACTGAACGCAAGTTGAAAGGTGCCAAATATTGGATAACCTATGAAAAAGATAAGATAGGCAAGGGTAGGGAGTATCAACAACATGGGTGTCAGAGATTCTCTTTTCATATATTCACTCTCCAAAAGCAAAAGGCAGGTGGCAAGAACCACCTGCCTCAAGATTTAAAAAAGACTTGAATCAGGTTCTGGTAGAGGTGCTCCTACTTCTTTGAAGAACTGTCTTATTCTTTCTCCAAGTTCTCCTATGACCTTTGCGGGATCTTCTTTGTTAAAAACGATTCTCGTGAATGCCTGACGATATGTTTCGTTAAACTCTCCACCTTTTGCTCCAAGACCAGGGATGAAACAGACAATGGAATCAGCAGCAGACGATTGATTCACAACACCCTGTGCAAGTATCTTCAAACCACCTTCTGGAATCTGACCAGTTGCCTCTTGAACTACCGGGAAGAAGCCTACATTCTGAAGGATTGCCGTTTGAGCCTTTGGGCTAGTCAAGAAGTCGATGACCCTAAGAGGTTCGTTCATATCTGCACCCTTGGGAATCGATAAACCAACAAGAACTATGATATAACCTCTACCCATTGGTCCTCTTGGAACCGGAACGACGACAAAATCATTGGGTCTTTCAACTACAGCTTGTTTGATTCTTGCCGTGTGATCCCAAGCAACCATTACCTCGCCTCTTAAAAGTGGTTGATCCATATTGTCCCATGTTGTACAGGCGGGGTGAACGTATTTGAAAAGCTCTCTCAAATAATTCCACATCTCGATAGCCTTTACACTGTCAAACTTCACGGCCTGAGCTCCCGTATAAGAAGGATAAATATGACCGTGCAAGAATCTGTGCCACAAGCCTTTAGGCCCAAGTGGGAAACCAAGCTGTGGTTGTTTTGTCTTCTCTTGCATATTCCTTGCCCATTCGAGTAATGCATCGTAAGTCCATTTCTCCGTTGCGTTCATGATATCCTGCTGTGTCAAACCCTTTGGTAGGTAATCGAAGGCTTTCTTGTTAACGGCGATTGCAAAAGTTGCTTGTAACCAAGGAAAGAAAACCTTTTCCTTTCCTACGTATGTGTACTTCTCAAAAGTTTGTACAAAGGACTTATCCTGAAATTTTACATTCGAAAGATCTGCAAGAAGTCCTTTTGATCCCATTGTGTACAACCCACTCTGAAGATCTGCGATCAGATTTAAAACTATTCTTCCTGCTTTTTGCTCAGCCTCGACCCTGCTCAATAGATCGGTGTACTCAAAGTTGAGAAACTCAATCTCAATGCCTGAACTTTTGGCATAATCGCTCAACAGTCTAATCATGAATTCTCTTTCAGCAGCAGGTGTCATCTGAGTCGAACCGAAGTTAACCTTTGCAAAAGCAAATGCAGCAAGGGCAACCAAGACAAAGCCAAATAACAACTTCCTCATACAAACACCCCCTTAGTTAGGTAAAAATTTTTTTCATAATTGAGTTATGAATAGAAAATTTTCTACTATGCTTTTACCATATGTTACATACTTTGTCAAGAAGATTAACATTAAAGGAAAAGAGGGTAGGACAAAGGGCGAGAAACTATTTAACTAACTCATGCAAGAATTTGTGAACGGTTGCTGTGGCAACACCTTGTTCCCAATCGGCTTTAGCGATGAGGAAGGATATATCATTTACGAATTCCCTGTTGAATCTACCTTTTATATATTCTTTCAGAAATCTTGCCATCTGTTCATTGACCATACCTTCTCCAAGCAAGAAAACAGTTGAAGGTTTTAGAACCATCAAAAGATTTCCAACGATCATACCAAGCATCTGCAAGGATTTTCTGTAATGAGTTTCTACAATATGAAAGTCTTTGGCTGCCAAGGACCTGACTTTTTCTATGATTTCCCTGTACTTTTCTTCCTCATTTCTGGCGAAATCTTCAAAATCTATCTCTCGATTTGTATAAGATTTGAGAACCGCATACTCAGAAGCATGGTACTCAAGACAACCAGTTTGACCGCAGTAGCACCTGCCATCGGATGAAACAATTGCATGCCCAATCTCAAAGTGCTGGGCTTGTCCTTTTGTCCAAAAACTTGCCCCTATTCCCGTACCGTATGTGATAAGAAGAAAATCTGACCTTTCTGCCTTCGGGAGAGCATAACACAATGCATCTGTATCATTCATCAGCGTAAATCGTTTGATTTGATAATCCTTCTGCAAAAGTTTTCCAAAATCAAGGTCGTTCACATTCATCAGATGTGAAACAACTATTTTGCCACCTTCAACTATACCAGAGGAACATATACCAACACCGAGCAGATTGTCACAAAGAAGATGCTCAAGAACATCTGTGAAGGCTTGTACATAACCATCGTTGTTTCTCAAATAGGAAAAAACTCTAACACCATGATTTTTCAGTGGCTTCATCGCTGCGTCAAAGAGTGTACCGCGTACCTCCTCTCTACCTATCTTGATACCGATCACTGACCATCCACTTGGATTGATCTTAACCACTTGAGAGGGCCTTCCTCTACCTTGTAGAATCTCTTCACTGCATACCAAGTTTTCTTGTTCCAGCTCTCTGATTATATAGCTGAGAGTACTTAAAGAAAGATTAGTTATGCGCGCAATCTGTGCCCGGGACATCATTTTGTGATCAAAAATGTTTCTTATAACATTCAGCTTATTTCTTTTTCTCAGAGCAGGTGCAGGCAAAACTTTCACCTCGTACAGGACAAAAATGCCTTCAAATAATTCGCCAGGTTAACTGTTATTATGAAATTTTCTATAACAATCTTTCTACCAACTTCACCCATCTTTTTTCTTAACTCTTCATTCTTGATTAATTCGATTATATACTCTGCCAATTTCTCCTTTTCGTATGCGAGATAGCCACACTCACCGTGTTTGATCTGTATCTTCACGCCACCAACCGGTCTTGCAACTACAGGCACACCTTTGTAAAGAGCCTCACTTATAACAAGACCAAAACCTTCTCTTGTCGCTGTATGGAGTGCCACAGTCGACATCCTTTGAATAGCGTTTACCTCCCTGTTTCCCACACCATTCAGATTGGTGCAAAATACTATATCTTCATCCATGCCGGCATATCTTGCAACCTTTTCAAAGAAAATCCAACCTTCAGGATCATCTGAAGCCATAGCTGAAACAATTGCCAACTGGACCGACGGTTCCACTTTCTTGACCATTCTGTACACATCTATGGTGGAGAAAAGGTCTTTCCATGGGTCGAACCTGGCAACTACGGTGATCAAGGGTCTGGTCATATCTATCTTGAGTCTTTCAAAGGTTTGTTTGACAAAAATACTGTCCAGCTCGATATTCTTTTCACTCAGAGGGTCTATACTGGGCGGAAAGGCTATACATCTTTGAGTGATATCTTTTGGAAAATACTCTTGAAGATGAAAAATCATCTTGTCATATTTTTCCAGGTACTTCGAGAATCTATGCCAGATGGTTTGGTTTGGTGTCGAAAGATCTATATGGCATCTCCAGAACCATTTTGTCGAAGATCTTGTCTTTGTGAAAAGCCTGATGGCAGCAGGTTGTGGATCATGAATAACCACTATATCTGCTCTTTCATCTATAATCTTTGCATTTTGTTCACAGACTTTCTCATAAAGTTTCCACTCGTCTTCAGATATTTCGATCTGTGCACCTTGAAGTGTGTTGTGAAATTTCTTTGTCACATTGAAAAATTCATTTGGTGCTTCTATGGCATACCACTGAGCATCAATACCAACGGATCTCATGAGTGGTACTAAATTATGTAAAATCTCAGCAACTCCACCACCAAAAGCCGTTGCGTTGACGTGTATCACCTTTTTACCTTCGAGAGGTTCTGCAAGCTTTTTGATATTCTCAATCTGATCGCCAATTATGCTTCTGTATTCTTCAACAGATTTGTGCTTCAACTCAACTCTCATGACCACTCCTCCTCTTATTTCAAAGACCAACCAATCATGCCCTTGATGTAGTATCTTTGCAACAACAGGTAG
>JBKBIU010000130.1:0-4622 GCA_046294065.1 Pseudothermotoga sp. | reverse complement strand
ATGCTGACAAAACTATGTGAAAAGCTCAAAACAATGCTTTCCATCAATCTTTCCAAAGAAAGAGATCTAAAAGATGGGGCTTCCCTTTTTACAATAGCGGCCGCAGTCTACGTGGTAGTTGAAAAACATTTGCGGGCGGCTGAAGCTTATCTAAAACTTGCTTGGATTTTCAGAGAGCTGAACGATCTTAGTGAAGAATCAAAAGCTCTCACGGGCGCACTGAAACATTTTACAGAAAGTTATACAAAGGAGGAACTTTCTGATGAACAGCAAATTATGGTCCTTTTCTACCTTGGGGAATTGAATGCGCGTCTTTCCAATAAAAAGGAAGCAGTTAAATGGTTTTCGACACTTTTACAGAAATTTCCAAACTCTTCTTCCATATATGTTAAACTGGCACGGAAGGAATGGCAGGAAGTTACCATGAGGAAGTGAAGGCAATGAAAAAGTTCTTGTTTCTTCCATTTATTTTACTAGTAGTATTTGCGTGCAGTCCATACAATCAAGATTTACTCGAGCAGATAAACAGAAGACTAGATGATCTTGAATACAGAATTTCTCAAATCGAGAAAGGTAATATCGCAAGTCAGAAGGATATACAAAACCTACAAAAAGAGGTTTCGAGAATAAATGCCGAAGTTGTATCGGCCAAACAGGCTATAAATGAACAAAAAAATATTCCAATAGTTTCACAAGATGATTTGAAGAATGTTCTGGCGAGGATCACCTCTCTTGAAATGCGTTACAGTCAGCTCTCGGCAGCTTTGAATGTCTCAGACATAAGGGAACTCATATATAAATTGGGTGATCTCGAAGCCTCCCAAAAACAACAACAACAGGCTTACGAAAGATTCATTCGGCAGACAGAACAACTTTTAGAGCAAGTCGATGCCAAAGAAATTGCCGCAAGATTGAATAGTTTAGAGAATTCTGTTAAGTCAGTTTCAAATCAAGTTTTGGAGGTTTTAGAACTTTCATCGAGGATGAAATCAATCGAGAACACCATAGAGAAACTGGCTCTTCAGACTCCTCAAACACAGTATGTTGGAGACCTGTCCTTTATCGAATCTGAGATCAGTCAGTTGAGAATGGCTTTGAAGGAGACAGAAAGCATCCTCAGGCGCGATTTTCAGAGATTCATGGAGACTCAGACGAAACCTGTTTTTTCTGGTACTTCTGCCGAGTTACAACAATATGTTGCTAACACCACGGCTCTTGTCCGGCAGCTGGCTACAGAGTTGGAAAACTTGCGTGGAATCGTTCGTGAATATGACAGAGACAGGTTCCTAAGATTAGATCAAGGATACATAACCTACATTGTGAAAGCTGGCGATACACTTTTGAGCATCCTTCAAGCCTACGGTTTAAAGCAGAACAAGCTGAGACAAGTGATGGAACTGAATCAAATTCAGGACGCTAACAAACTGCTCGTTGGTCAAAGAATAAAGATACCGATAGAAGAAACGAGTTCGTTGTTCAAATACCCACTGAGTCATCCATTGAATCCACAGGACGTGGTTGGTGTCTTTTCTGAGCCTGTAACTGGTGGTGTGAAGACGGGAATAGATATTAAAGTGACTGACCAAAGAAGAGTCTATTCAATTTTGCCTGGTAGAGTGTTGAACATCTTACAGGACGAAAACGGATACCATATTCGGATAGATCATGGGAACGGAATCTTGGCGGTTTATGGAAATCTCAGCACTGTTGAGGTTTCACAAGGCCAGTGGTTAACGAGTGGACAGAGCTTAGGTGTTGTCGACACCATTTTTCACTTTGAAATCTGGATAGATGGTGAACCGAGAGATCCACTACGAATACTACTCAAATATGCTGGTAGATTTGAGGCAACTTACTATACAGAATGGGAAGATGCAAAACTGCCTGAACATCCGACTTTTCGTGTGACAGCAACTGGCACTATACCTAAGGAATGGTGGACTGTTGCGGCCGATCCATCGGTTATTCCTCTGGGAAGTATTATCTACATTCCACAGTTTTCAGATAAACCAAACTACGGTTTTTTTAAGATAGAAGATACGGGTTTAGCAATCAAAAATGACAAGATAGACATTTACACAAGTAACTTGAAACAAGCTTTTGCGCATATGCGCTCTTATGTAGATGTTTACATCGTAACATCTCAAGCTAAATGAAAGGGAGGTAGAAAGCCTTGGGTATTACTATTAAAAGTGAGTATGCCTTCAAAATCTTGCTAGAAATAGTCAATTGTGAGAAAAGTGACCCGATTTCACTGGCATATGTGCTGGGCAGAGCTAGAGTGCCAAAGGAATTCGCAGAGAAGATCATGGTTGAACTCAAAGAAGCAGGAATAATTCGTTCGATACGTGGAAGAAAAGGAGGATATCTTTTAGCAAAACCTGCAGATCAAATAAATGCACTTGATATTGTCAAGGCTGTAGATGACCCAGACAAAATCATCAAATGTACTTTGGACGAGAGTTGCTGTGAAAATCCTTCCATGTGTGTTATTCGCGTTATGATCTGGGAGAAGCTTAAAGAAGCGGTTGAGAAAACCCTTCGATCGGTGACGCTTAAAGATCTGTCTCAATCTTGCCAAGGAAGGGTCGGAAAATGAGAAATTTGGTTCAGAATATAGCTGATGATTTCTTTGAGATCTTGAAATATGATAAGAAAGATTGGTATACCTACTGGAAGATCTATAGCCAAAAGTATGAACCCATCATTCGAGATTACGAAGAAAAACTCAGTTTATCCCAGGAAGAAATAAAGAAGGTACTTGATCAGTTGCAACGTCCTATGGTTGACAGTTTGATGCAGTATTGGCATCAGATATCGAGAGATCAGAAGTTACGTTGTTCAGAACTTGTTTCTCACAGACACGATCTTTTTCAACTGAACAAGGAAGATTTTTCAATAGTTCTAACGGGTCTGCTCGGTATTAAGGATTGGATCGTAGTGAACGGAAATCGAGAAAGTGTCATTCTCATAGATCTTCTTTCATTGTACAAGAAGGGAATAATTGAAAAGGTTGCTGAGGTTACATTCCAAGCGGTAAAGTTTTTTAGAAGTGGTGTGACTACTAAAGATTATGTTCCAAAACAGGAGTTGTTCGGACAGCTACTGAGTGAAATAGATGAGATATTAAAGAATTATGACCTGAAAAATTCTATGGGAACAATTTGCAGTCTGTTGTATTCAAATGTTGCTTATTACGATTGGGTCGGTTTTTATTTAACAGACGCAGATAAAGATGATGAACTTGTCCTTGGACCGTTTGTAGGTGAGCCAACAGAGCACGTTAGAATACCTTTTGGGAAGGGGATCTGTGGACAGGCGGCCGCGACAGGTATGACCTTTCTTGTTCAAGATGTTTCAAAAGAAACTAATTATCTGTCGTGCAGTCCCAAAGTGAAATCTGAAATTGTGGTCCCTATAAAAGTGTCCCAGAAGATCTTTGGAGAACTTGATATAGACAGTCACCTTCTCAGTCCCTTTGATGAACATGATGATCTTTTCTTAAACACCATTTGCGAAAAAATATCTAAAAAGGTGAGGAGTGATAAAGAGTGGAAGTAACGGAACTTGTGAGAAAAGCTGCTAGGAACCTTGAAACACCTTTCTTACTCATTGATCTGGATATAGTAGAAGAGAATTACAAAAAACTCTCTAAAGCGATCCCTGGATGTAAGATTTTCTACGCAATTAAAGCAAATAGCCATCCACGAATAATTGAGAGACTCAGAGATCTTGGTAGTAATTTCGATGTTGCTTCAATAGGAGAGATAAGAAAATTGGTAAGTCTTGGTGTTACACCAGACAGGATGATCTTTGCAAATCCTATCAAACGTGAGAAAGATATTGCTGCAGCTTATGATCTGGGTCTGGATCTTTTTGCGGCAGATTCAGTAATGGAGCTTGATAAAATTGCTGAAAATGCACCGGGTTCACAGGTAGTGATACGTGTAGCTGTAGAAAACACTCACAGTGATTGGCCCTTGTCAAGAAAATTTGGTGTTGATATGTTGGTTGCCGTTGACTTAATCGCTTATGCCCAAAAGTTAAGGTTGATACCCGTTGGCGTGAGTTTCCATGTGGGTTCACAGAATTATGATCCACACAGCTGGTCGAATGCAATTGAAAGAGTGGCAAAGATATTCTATTGGGCAGACCGAAATTTCGGAATAAACTTAAAGATCCTCGACATCGGAGGAGGTATTCCAATAAAGCATGTAAAGCCCATACCTACCGTTGAAGAGATCGGGCACATAGTCACGCAGTCAATCAACGAATATCTTTATGGCGTGAGAGGTTTACAAGTTTTTGCAGAACCTGGTAGGTCAATGGTTGGTAATTCAGCGATATTGGTAAGTAAGGTTCTTCTAAGGTGTCAAAGAGGAAGCGAAGAGTGGGTTTACATAGATGCTGGTGTTTTCCATGGCTTGATGGAGACTATCGAGAATTTCAGATACGAAATACAGGTCGATGGTAAAGAATCAGACCAGAAAATACCATTTGTTCTTGCTGGTCCAACCTGCGACAGTGTGGATAAAATTTATGACGATGCCATGTTACCCTATAACGTAACTTTGGACGATATAGTTTATTTCATAAATGCCGGAGCCTATACAGTGGAGTAC
>JBKBIU010000129.1:0-4623 GCA_046294065.1 Pseudothermotoga sp. | reverse complement strand
CCGCCATTTGCTCTCTTTGCAACAAATTTGGCTGCGTCTTCAAGGAGTTTCAGACCTTCTCTTGATGAAACCTGCAGAAGATTTTTCACGATATCGTCTTCGGTAAAGTTTTTGAACTCAATTACCTGACACCTTGAAATTATCGTAGGTGGAACTTTCTCCAGATTGGTCGTTGCTAAAACAAAGGTTACTCTGGTTGGTGGTTCTTCCAAAGTCTTCAATAGAGCATTGAAAGCCTCTCGTGTAAGCATATGAAACTCGTCAATTATGTATACTTTGTATTTACCAATCATCGGCCTAAAACCTACAGCGTCTCTGATTCTTCGAATTTCATCGATACCCCTGTTGGAAGCAGCATCAAGTTCTATGACATCAGGATGGGTACCTTTGTCAATTGAAATACAGCTATCACAGTTACAGCATGGTTCATAGCTGGTCCTGTTGTCACAGTTCAAAGCCTTGGCTAAAACCCTTGCTACAGAGGTTTTTCCAGTGCCTCGAGGACCCGTGAATATATAAGCATGGGATACACTGTCTTTAACGATAGCATTCTGAAGAACCAATTTGGCTTGTAGTTGGTCTATAATTTGGTCGAAGTTCTTTGGTCTATATTTACGATAAAGAGCTTCCACAAAGTTCCACCCCGTGAAATTATATCAGATCGACGCTTTGGAGGTGCAAAAGGTGTTTATTGTGAAGCTCAAAGCACTCATGGTAATTCAAATTCTCATGGTCGCGATTGTGCTGCTCGCAGAACCGGCACCAAATTGGTTTAGGGAGATGGTAATGGATGCGAGATCCAAGCATGGCTTAATTGTTGATAATGAGATCATCGACGAACTGTATTTGGCAATTGTTGAAATAAGTAAGAAACATGATTTTGATCCACTTTTGGTTATAGCTCTGATAAAGGTTGAGAGTGAATTCAGGAATGTGGTGGGTATGGCTGGAGAATTAGGATTAGTTCAAATAAAAAAAGAAACCGCAGAGTTCGTCGCTCAGAAATACTCTCTCGCCGAGCCCGAAGGAGGGTGGTCAACTCTTTTGTGGGACTTTCGTGTCAATATAGAATATGGTATTCTGTATCTGAAATATTTGCTTCAGAGAAACTCGGGCAATTTACTGAAGGCCCTTGAAATGTACAACGGTGGTAGTATGAAAACAGAGTATGCTAATAAAATAGTTAGAGAATACAAGGAGCTGATGCAGAATAAAGTTATTAATAGTGGAAGATGATCAGAAGATAGCGCGCCTCCTGGAGATACTTTTTTCAAATCACGGGTATGATGTACACGTTGCCAATAGTGGTGAGGAAGGCTGGAAGATGTTTTCGATCTACAACCCTTCTTTGGTAATTCTCGACTTGATGCTTCCTGGGATGGACGGCTTCGAAGTACTTGAAAAAATAAGATCTATCGATGAAGAGGTTGGAATAATCGTTTTAACAGCACGTGGAGAAGTAGAAAACAAGATACGAGGTCTCAAGAAAGGTGCCGATGACTATGTACCAAAACCCTTCCACTTGGACGAACTTTTGGCACGTGTTGAAGCAGTAGCAAGAAGAGTTAGGAAATTCGATCAACTTAAGGTTGGTCAACTTCTTTTCCATATAGACTCGAAAACACTAGTATTTCCAGATGGTTCAATGATAATTCTTTCAGAAAGAGAGAGTAGTCTGTTGTATTATCTCTGTATGAACCAGGGCAGAGTTGTGAGTAGAGAAGAGTTACTCAAAGAGATTTGGGGCGACAGTGAATACATCAGTAAAAACGTTGTGGATGTCTATGTGAAATATCTTAGAGACAAACTCAAAGAGCATGCTCATTTGATAAGAACTATAAGGGGAGTCGGATATGTTCTCAACGCTTAAATGGAAGTTGGTGTTCTGGCAGACTATGATTTTTTCTGTGATACTGGGCCTTGGTTTGATAACTGCCTATTCATTGGTTAAAAATACGCATCTGAATCGTTCGAAAGAAAATTTGAGAAGAGATGTTCTTAATGCTCTCAAAATGCCTGGAAGGATTCTTATGAACCTGCAACTACCGCCAGGTGTTGCCGTCCTAGATGAAAGTGGAAATGTGGTTCTGGGAAGTATAAACACGGAACATGAGCACTTTACGAAGTTCATTGAACAGGTCTTTAGAGTGAAGAGACCCGCTTACATAAAACTTGGTAAGGATGAATATTTCGTTGCAAAGGCAAGGTTTGTAACTCCGGCTGGCGATAGAGATTTTTACCTGCTCTCTCCGGCTGCTGGTATGGGTGATTTTTTGAAGATTCTTTCGCGAGCCTTTCGCGTGCTATGGATCTTTTTCAGCGGCATCTCTTTTCTCTTGGGTAATTATTTTGTAAGTAAGTCCTTATCACCGATGAACAGAATCACAAATGAATTGAAAGATATAAACACAACTGATCTGACAAGAAGAGTATATGATCCGGGATTCAACGATGAAGTTTCAGTGCTGGCAAGAACCATTAACAACATGCTTGATAGATTGAAGATCGGTTTCGAAGCTCAGAACGATTTCATCAATGATGTTTCACATGAACTGAGAACGCCTCTGACTGCAATACAAGGTTACTCAGAACTAATTCAGCGTTTTGCCGATAGGAAAGACATTGTTAACGAGTCAGCCCGTGCTATACAAGAGACCTGTGTGAAGCTCATCAACCTTTCGGAAACGTTGCTCATGTTATCAAAACCTATAACACAACTGGAGATAAGACCTATAGAACTAAGGCAGTTCCTAGAAGAATTAGCTGATGAATTCCGATGTGAATTCAACGATTTTCAGATAGATGTTGAGGGAGAAGGCATAGGTTGCGCCGATCCAAAGGTGCTTCATATCATCCTCAAAGCCTTGACTGAAAATGCTATAAAGTTTTCAAAGGATAGAAAACAGATAATTCTAAGATGTGGCAAAGGGTGGGTGAGTGTCAAAGACTTTGGTGTGGGTATAGATGAGTCGGAAAAAGACAAAATCTTCCGAAAATTCTATAAGGCAGATAAATCAAGATCGAGCAATGGATATGGTTTGGGTCTGTCTTTGGTTGAGAAACTCTCCCGAATAATGGGTTGCAAGATAGATGTTCAAAGTGAGCCCGATAAGGGAAGTGAATTTATAGTATCTATGCCCGAGTGCCACAAGGAGGAGAGGAAATGAAAGTAGGAGGACAAGCGATTATTGAAGGTGTATTGATGATGGGTAAGAACATCTCAATAGCTGTTAGAGATAACAAAGGAACGATAGTAGTTGAAGAAATAAGTAAGAAAACACCAACCAGTTCCAAGCTGTTCAAGGTGATTTTCTTGAGAGGAATCATCAGTCTTTATTATTCGCTTTACTACGGGATATACGCACTTGACAGGGCGTCCGAGATCAGTTCTGGGCAAAAGATGAAAAAGTCAGAAACTGTTTCATCTTTGCTCCTTGCAATTGCTTTGGCTATCGGTCTTTTCTTCATACTGCCGATCTTGTTAACAGATCTAGTAAAATCTTTGAAAGGCAAAGAGTTCGTGTTTTCTCTTGTAGAGGGTCTGATCAGGTTAGGTTTGTTCTTGCTTTATGTCTACGTCATCTCATTTTTCAAAGATGTGAAAAGGATTTTTCAGTATCACGGAGCCGAACATATGGTTATACATACATATGAATCGAATGAAGACCTGATTGTTGAAAACGTTAGAAAACACAGTACAATTCATCCAAGATGTGGAACAAGTTTTGCAATGATTTTTGTGATAATTTCTATTATCATCTTCAGTGTGCTTGGTTCATTGACCCATCTTGGGTTATTGGGAAAGATAATCAGCAGAGTAATACTAATTCCTGTGGTAGTGGGATTTTCCTATGAATTCTTACGAGTGTCTGCAAGAGGTTCAAGGTTCATGAAGATCTTAACCTCACCAGGCTTGGTGCTTCAAAAACTCACAACAGCCACGCCTGATGATTCACAAATTGAGGTTGCCATTGCTGCCCTTAGAAAAGCTGTAGGTGAAGAGGATAAAACAGATCATAAGAAAGATAACGAAGGCCCAGAGTTTTTCGGTTAATCCAAGAAGATTGCACACAGACGAGAAACTCGTCAGCAATGCTAAGGTTCGCCATACACCAATTTTTCTCATGAAGAAGTGATGAGTGTGGTTTTTGTCAGCCACAAAAGGATTTCTATGCCTGACGGCACGACGTAAAAAACTACTCACAACCTCATAAGCTGGATATCCCAAGAAGACCGTCGCATAGCATAGATCACCTTTAAAAAACTGAAGGACCGCTAGTGGTAGAAGGGCACCTAAGATGGCTGCACCGCTATTTCCCAGGAAAGATCTTGCTTTCGGCAGATTGAAAGGTAGAAAACCTGCAATCGCAAGGGCAAGATGCCACTCACCAACTAGGCATGCGCTAATCATAGATGTAGAGCAGGCAAGTCCATCCATACCGTCTATCATATTCAGGGCGTTAAACATAGACATAAACCAGAATATTTCTATGATCTTTGCAAAAAATCCCTGCAATGGATTTGCCAGAAAATACACTTGTGGAACGTTCATCACTTGAACAAGTGCAATAATCAACTGAAGGGGAAGCTTGGTTTTATATGATAGCTGTTCTATATCATCAA
>JBKBIU010000128.1:0-4648 GCA_046294065.1 Pseudothermotoga sp. | reverse complement strand
TTTACATGCAAAACAGTCCCAATAGGATGAGAGCCAAGCCGCATCAAGCTCCCTCCACCAGATGTTCTCCATCTTCTTGAATAAGAAGCTTGTGATCCCGAATGACTGCATTCAGCCCTCAACTCGAAAACAACTCCATTTGAAACACTCAACATCCTTTTCATTTTCTCCACACTGGGTGCGTAAACCCAATTTTCCGCATACATAAACTTGATACCTGAACTCCTCACACTTTCCTCGAGTACTTTGATCTTTTCAGTCACTTTTTGATACATCTGCGTCTTTGATACCTCAACCCCCACCCTCTGTAACTCAGGACGATCCTCCCCGTAATATCCAATCAAAGGTTTTTCGCATATCACATGTTTTTTGTTCTCACAGGCACAAAGAATCACAGAATCGTGCAAATTCGTAGGCGTACATATATCAACAACGTCTATTTGATCACTGGCGCACAGCTGTTCAAAATTATCAAACACCACCGGAACAGAGTGTTCTTTCGCAAACTTTTGTGCATTCTCTCTTTTTGAAGCACAAACACCAACTACTTCCACATATGGATAATTATCCTTAAAGGCAGCCATGTGAATCTTTGCTATGAAGCCAACACCAACCATTCCAACGCGAATCCTTTTCACAGTGATGCCCTCCTACAAAACGAGAATATCGGGACGAATGAACTTTGTGCCATCGATCTGGATTTCTATCTTTGGAAACACAAAAGGTTTTGTTATCATAACTGGTCCAGACTCAGTAACTATGAAACCATCTTCCGATTTGGTCCCGCTTATAGTTGGATTCCAGCAGAAGGCTTGGTTTCTCCTTACAAGTTCTTCACAGGTTGGAGTCACTCGTATATCTCTTGCGTAATAACCCATCGATCCACCCTGGTGATGCAACTTCCATTCATCAGGATAACCAAGCTTTTTGTATTCCTCGATCGCTGCAAGAACAGGAATATTCATTTTTTCACCTATCTTTGTTTTCTGGATCATTACACACTCGATCATGACGTTTTTTCTGTATTGCTCAAGGAAATCTTCTGGAATTCTTCCAAAATAGACCATACGGGTCACGGTGGTTATCAATCCCTTGTATCGAGCATTTACGGAAACCATCACATACTTTTCAATCTTCTTCATCGTCGGAATTGGATGACGATACAATCTTGCCCTTTCATCTGCTGCAACCATAAACCCTGTTGGGTCTATTCTGTATTTCCAAAGTTCCGAACTGATCCTTCCAGCAACTTCAACTTCCATATCACCCGGTCTTGTGAAAAGCAAAACGCTTTCCAGTGATCTTGAGAGCTTCTCACCAAGATAGAGATATCTGTCGATCTCTGACTCGGTCAACTCATATCTCAGTTTGTTGAGGTCAGACTCTATGTAACAGAAACCTGATAGAGGAACGTCAGAACCAATATCTCCATCAACAATCTTCTTCGATATCTCAATTTCCTTGTTTTCATACCACTCGTAGTCAACTACTTCAAAGTCAAGTTCATCTATCTCTTCGTCCTTCATTCTTGGTGCTTCAATACGGTTTGCTATAACATAACACCTATTTCTAGTTATTAGTACTGAAGTAACTCCCATCTCTGTAGCCGTTCCGACCATGTTCAGTCCACCGGCAGTTATCCAAGAAAAATTCGCCTGCTTCTTAATGAGAACCCCGGAAAGACCTTTTTGGTCCATGAGTCTTCTGACCCTATCAAGCTTCACGGCAGTTTCTTCCATTCGATTCATGCCTCGGCAGCCCCTTTCTTCCTCAAAGACCTGTATGAGCCCACCAAGCTAAGTGTGACAGACAAAATTGCAAGCATCAAGAGCGTTAAAGATATGGGTCGCTTAAAGAGAATCGTCCAATCATTCCTAGATATCAAGAGTGCTCGATTAAGGTTCTGCTCGGCTTCGGGACCAAGAATCATTCCAAGTACAAGCGGCGGAAGCGGAAAGTCACCTTTTCGCATCAAATAGCCAATCACACCGAAAATGAGCGCGACAGCAACATCGTGGATATTATTTCTCAAGGCAAAAGAACCAACTATGCACAGAACAAGAACAATGGGCATGAGCACACGATCTGATATTTTCAAAATCTTTGGTGCAATCAAAATCGAAGCAAATCCAACGATCAACATTAAGAACTGAACGATAAACCATCCAGCAAAGAGTGTGTAGATCATATCGGGATTATGCGTAAACATCATCGGACCAGGGCGGACACCTATCAAGATAAGCGCTCCAAGCATCACCGCCGTGACAGCATCTCCAGGTATACTCAGAGCCAGCATCGGTACCATCGCACCACCGGTTACTGCATTGTTTGCTGTCTCGCACACCGCCACACCTTCAAGTGCTCCCTGACCGAATTTTTCTTTATTCTTTGACCATCTTCGAAGTTCATTATAGGCAAGAAATGTTGCAATTGCTCCTCCAGTTCCAGGTATCACACCGATCAACGTACCTATGACAATACCAAAGCAAATTGGAATTAGAATTGAACGAAATTCGCCCCAGTTGAGCCATAATCCTGAAACATTCTTTGTAATTTGCTCGAACTGCTGCCTCTTTTCGAGTCTTTGTATGACCTCTGAAACGGCAAAGACACCTATGAGAACTGGTAGGAATTCAAAACCACTCTCAAATTGCGGAATTCCCAAGGTTAAGCGTTCTGTGCCTCTGATGTTATCTATACCAATCATGGCAAGTAACAAGCCGATAAGTCCTGAAATAGCACCTTTCAAAAGACTTTTACCTGAAACACTTGCTATAATTGTCAAACCAAAGACAGCCAATGAAAAATACTCTGCTGGTCCAAATTTCAAAGCCAACCTTGCCAGAAATGGTGCCAGAAAAACCATACAAACACCACTTGCAACACCACCTGCAAAAGATCCTATCAAGGCGGTATTCAATGCCTTGCCAGCCTTACCCTGTTGAGCCAAAGGAAATCCATCTAAAGCTGTTGCTGCTGCCGAAGGTGTACCAGGTGTACGCAGCAAGATTGCTGATATGGATCCACCAAACATAGAAGCACAATACATGCCTACAAGCATCAGAAGAGCAACCTTTGGTTCCAGATAATAAGTGAATGGTAGCAGGAGAATTATACCCATCGAAGAAGTTACACCGGGTAACGCACCAACTATAATTCCACCAACAACTCCAAAGAATATCAACATAAAGTTCGATGGCTGTAGAGCCACTTTTATTCCTTCAACCCAGTAATTCAACATCCTCCGCACCTCTCAGAGAGAAAAATCAGGTAGAGGAACAAGAAAGATCTTTGAGAAAATATAATAAACAACAACAGTGGTACCAATACTTAAAATGATGTTCAGATAGAGTTTTTTCAACCCAAATACATAAGCTGAACCTAATACGAAAAACGGCGTTAAATACAAAAAGCCAATTCTATCGACTAACGAAACGTAAGTCATAAACATTGCAATCAGTGCAACGAACCTTTTCACAAAACTACTATCGATAAGTTTTTTGCCAGATACCTCTTTTGAAAAGATGCTTTTAAAAATCAAAGCCACGCCACATATCATCATTGCAATCGTAATGAGCCTTGGAAAATCGGCTGGACTCAACCCTAACTTTGCGGGCTTTATCTTTAAGGTGCTAACGAAAAAGATAAATCCTATAATCGTTGTCAAGATCCCAGAAACAAGATCAGACTTTTTGACCGCCATCTTTTCCTCCAAAGACCTCCGCCCCTTGTGCAGGGCGGAGGAAGTTCAGTTTTTCACTGTCCGTATTTTTCACCTAGTTTCTTTGATTTCATGAGATTTTCCCAGAATTGATTCTGCTGTCTTGCAAAGTTCTGGAATGTTGCAGAATCCATGTACGCCAAAACACTACCGAGTTCCTTAGCCTTTGCGAGAAATTCTGGATCATTCATGCAGCTGTAAAAAATATCGTGAAGCGCTTTTATAACCTCTAAAGGAGTCCCTCTTTGTACTGCCACACCGCGCCACATACCAAGTCTGAAGTCATATCCTTGTTCCAGTGCCGTGGGTGCATCTGGGAATATATTCAATCTTGATGGTCCCATGACCGCTAGAACTCTCAGATCACCATTCTGAACGTTTGATACTCCTTCCGGAGCTGCTGCCATAACACAGTCAACATGGCCTCCAAGAAGTGCCGTCACCGCTGGGCCTCCGCCACTGTGTGGAACATGTATGAACTTGATACCAGCAAACTCTTCAAAGGCTACTGCGACAAGGTGGTTACCTCCTCCGGCGCCGCCGTTACCCATAGTAATTGCTTCGGGGTTCTTACGGGCTGCTTCAACAAGATCGTTGAGAGTTTTATATGGAGAATCAGCCCTCACTAGTATGTAACTTGGATCGCTGACAATATTAATCACTGGGACAAAATCATCGATAGTGAACTTAACTTGACTCCAATGAATCTTCGTGACGATGGGTGTTGCAAAGGAAAGTAATGTGTACCCATCTGGTTTTGCTCTCAAGAACTCTGTAACACCCGTTACTGCACCTGCACCAGGTACGTTGTTAATCACAAGCGGCTGACCATTTGCATACTTTGGAAATACTGATGCAATTGCCCTAAAGATCAAATCTGTCGCTCCACCGGCAGACCATGGAACAATGATTGTCACAGGCTTTGTT
>JBKBIU010000127.1:0-4741 GCA_046294065.1 Pseudothermotoga sp. | reverse complement strand
ACAAATCGGACGAAGATAAGAAGAAGTCTTTCATCGAAACGTACACAAAAATCTATCCAGTTGTCTGTACAAGCACAAAAACTGGTGAAGGTATCGAAGAGCTAAAAGGCCATTTCAAGGACAGACTGTCTGTTTTTGCCGGGCCTTCTGGTGTAGGAAAGAGCAGCCTTTTGAACGCCATCTGTCCGGGGATAAACTTAAGGACACAAGAGATCTCCGAAAAACTTGAAAGAGGAAAACACACAACTACGGCAGCTGAGCTCATTCATTTACCTTTTGGTGGTCTTGTTGTTGATACTCCTGGCTTTTCTTTGATAGAGGTTGACCATATTAAACCAGGGAATCTGAAACTGTATTTCCCTGAAATGCTTGAGAGTAACAACTGTCTGTTCAAAGACTGTACTCACTTGGATGAGCCGGGGTGTAAGATCAAAGAACTTGTTCAAAAAGGTGAGATCGCTTTGAGTAGATATGAGAATTATCGTGAAATATACAAGGAAGTGGTTGGGCAATGATAACGATTTCTGCTTCGATTTTGGCCAGTGATCTGTCAAAACTTGGTGAGGAGATCAAGAGAGTTGAGCAATACATAGACATGGTTCATTTGGATGTGATGGATGGTGTCTTTGTACCGAATATAACCTTTGGACTCCCGTTGGTTGAGGCTGTAAAAAGGTGTACCAATTTGCCAATAGACGCACATTTAATGATAGTTCAACCAGAAAAATACGTAGAAAGGTTCGTTGAAGCTGGTTCTTCGATAGTTACCGTCCATTACGAAGCATGCTTACACTTGCATAGAACTGTATATCAAATCAAAGACAAAGGTGCTCAAGCCTATGTAGCATTGAATCCACACACACCTGTGGAAATGCTGTCGGATATTCTGAGTGACATCGACGGAGTTCTTATAATGACTGTTAATCCAGGATTTTCAGGCCAAAAATTCATAAGATCAACGGTGGAAAAGATCAAGAAACTCTCAAATACAATCAAACAAAAGAACTTGAATGTGAAGATCATGGTTGATGGTGGAATAAACGAAGATACAGTGAAAGAAGTAGTGTATAGTGGTGCACAGATACTGGTGATGGGATATGGAATTTTCAAATACGATCCCGCATCCTTCAAAAAGAAATTGGAGGAGATACAATGCTCCTGATTGCGACAAGAAATAAACATAAAGTAGAAGAAATAAAGAGATTCGTTCCTTTGGGAGTGAAAATTCTTTCGCTTGATGATTTGGATGTGAAGTTGGAAGCCCCCGAAGATGGGAATAACTTTGTCGAAAATGCCATTAAGAAGGCTATCTTCTATGGAAACATGACAAAACAAAGAACCATAGCCGACGATTCTGGGCTTTTGATAGATAGTCTTGATGGCTTCCCTGGTGTTCACTCAGCGAGGTTCATGAAAGATTCTTCGTACGAACAGAGGATGATATTCATATTAGAGATGCTCAAGAATAAACAAGACAGAACCGCAAGGTTTGTATGTGCAGCCGCTTATTACGACCCTGTTGAAAAGGTCGTTTTGTGTTGCGAAGGAGCTGTTGAAGGCAAAATTAGTCATAGCATTAGGGGTACCGGTGGATTTGGCTATGACCCGATCTTCATACCAAATGGATATGAGACTACCTTTGGCGAAATGGGTGAAGAAAAGCATAAACTGAGTCACAGATATAAAGCCTTCAGTGCTCTTTTCGAAAAACTCAGTGCTATAATTTTTTTCAAGTAATCGGAGGTGATCTTGTGTCGAAGTATGAACCAAAGGAAATAGAAGCAAAATGGCAAAAGTACTGGGAAGAAAATGGTATGTTTACCACCGCCCAGCGCTCTGATCTTCAAAAATATTATATGCTTGTGATGTTCCCATACCCATCTGGTACACTGCACGTTGGTCATGTAAAAAACTATGTCATAGGAGATGCCGTGGCACGGTATAAAAGAATGTGCGGTTATAATGTCTTGCATCCTTTTGGTTACGACGCCTTTGGACTCCCTGCTGAGAATGCTGCAATTGAAAGAAAAATTCATCCGCAAGACTGGACGATGAAGAATATCAACACAATAAGAGGACAGATAAAGAAGCTCGGTATCAGTTATGACTGGAATAGAGAGGTTATAACCTGCATTGAGTCTTATTATAAATGGACGGAATGGGTGTTCTTGAAACTCTATGAAGCAGGTCTTGCCTACAGGAAAAAAGCTGCTGTCAACTGGTGCCCAAAGTGCATGACATCCTTAGCAAACGAACAAGTCAAAGACGGAAGATGTGAAAGATGCGATACGCCAGTGACAATAAAACATCTAGAACAATGGTTTTTCAAAATAACTGATTATGCAGAAAGACTTTTGAGGGACTTAGACAAACTCACTGGATGGCCTGAACATGTGAAAACGATGCAGAAGAACTGGATAGGAGAAAGTAAAGGAGCAAGAATAAAGTTCAAAGTAGATGGCCTGGATACACAAATTGAAGTTTTCACAACAAGACCTGACACACTTTGGGGAGTAACCTTCATGGCACTGGCTCCAGAATCACCACTCGTTGAACAGCTGGTACTTCCTCAATTACACGAAGAACTTGAAAAGTTTTTGAAATATGTTGGTCAGCAAGATAGATTCAAAAGAGGTGCACTGGACGTTGAAAAAGAAGGATTCTTCACAGGAAGATATGCGATTAATCCTGTTAACAACGAAAAAATACCCATATACGTAGCCAATTATGTGCTAATGGAATACGGTACAGGTGCCGTAATGGGCGTACCTGCCCACGATCAACGGGATTTTGAGTTCGCAGTGAAATACACGATACCCATAAGACAGGTGATAAAATCTATAAAGGAAATCTCGTTCGATAAAGCATACGATGGACCTGGCGTAATGATCAACAGTGGTCCGCTGGACGGCACACCAGTCCCGGAAGGCATGGAAAAAGTTCTTTCATTCCTTGAGGAAAAAGGTTTCGGAAAAAGAGCTGTACAGTATAAATTGAGAGACTGGCTCATATCTCGCCAACGTTACTGGGGTGCTCCCATACCAGTAGTTTATTGTGAGCACTGTGGGATAGTTCCAGTACCGGAGAAGGATCTACCGGTGAAGCTTCCATACAAAGTACAGTTCCTTCCCACCGGTCAATCACCCCTGATGCTGAGTGAAGAGTTTAGAAAGACTACCTGTCCAAAATGTGGCAGACCGGCACTTAGAGAGGCAGATACAATGGATACTTTTGTTGATTCTTCATGGTATTTTTTGAGATATGTTAATCCTAAATTGGATACTGCCCCGTTCATAAAGGAAGATGTTGATTACTGGCTACCTGTCGATCAATATGTAGGTGGCGTTGAGCATGCGATACTGCACTTACTTTACTCAAGATTCATAACAAAGGTATTACACGATTTAGGATATCTAAGTTTTGAAGAACCCTTCCAGAATCTTTTCACACAGGGAATGATTTACAAAGACGGTGCCAAGATGTCAAAGAGTAAAGGTAATGTTGTTTCGCCAGATGATATGATTGAAAAATATGGTGCCGATACACTCAGGATGTACATCTTGTTCATGGGGCCGCCCGAGAGAGATGCCGAGTGGAATGATTCTGGCATAGAAGGCGTTCATAGATTTATTAGAAAGGCTTGGACAGTGATAGATCAGATACTTTCATCACCAAAAAAGGATGAATATATTGTCACAGAAAAGGAAAGAGATCTGAGAAGAAAACTCCACCTCTCTCTGAAAAAGATTACACAGGATATGGAAGGCGGGTTCAAGTTCAATACTGCAGTCAGTAGCCTAATGGAACTTGTCAACAGCGTCTCTGATTACATTGAAGAGGTACCTCAAGAAAAATGGAACACACAAATCCTTCTTGAATTTGTTCACAACTTCCTGTTGATGATTTCTCCTTTTGCTCCGCACTTTGCGGAGGAACTTTGGCAGAGGATGGGTAAGACTACTTCAATAATGAAGGAAAGATGGCCTCAGTATGATCAAGATGCCTTAATTGTTGAAGAAATCGAAATAGCTGTTCAGGTCAACGGAAAGGTGAGAGATAGAATTACAATACCTGTGGATGCCAGTCAGGATGAAGTGCTAAAGATAGCCCTTTCAAGCGAGAAGGTCAACAAATTTGTGGATGGGCAACCGAAGAAGGTCTTGTACATTCCAAAGAGATTGCTCAATATAGTTGTCTAAAAAACCGGTGTAAATGGGTTACAAAAACAACTCCACTTTGTATTGAGCCAAGGTCTATGACCTTGGCTTTTTCGAATTCAATGAGAGTTACCGCAGAACCTAATTCTGGTAGGATAATTATATGTGACAGAGGCACCGTAGCAAAGATTCAGTTACTGGAGAAGTTGAATTTTAGACCATCAATTAGATTTTTATCATCAGGATCAGTGTTTTTGTACCCAAAAATTAAGAGATCACCAAGGAGAAATCATTTTAATAGATCTGTAAAAACGTGAAAATCCAAAGCGTTATAGCTCGGGACAGTTTGTTCACAGAAGGGGGCACCTTTGTGAAAGAACAGCGTTGTTTGTTGTCAGTGGCAATGATCGTGAAAGATGAGGAAAACAATATAAGACGCGCTCTAGACAGTATTAAAAATGTGGTAGACGAAATAGTCGTCGTCGATACTGGTTCGAGTGATAATACTCCTAATATTGTGAGAGAATATACAGACAAACTATACTTTCACCCATGGAAAAACGATTTTTCTGAAGCAAGAAATA
>JBKBIU010000126.1:0-4795 GCA_046294065.1 Pseudothermotoga sp. | reverse complement strand
ACTGCAACAGGATCAGGTTTTAGTTTTATTTTTCTTTTGGTGATCCTTTTTGCAATGTTCTACTTTCTCATGATTCTTCCACAAAGAAGAAGAGAAAAACAGTTTCGTGATATGATCTCCAATATGAAACGTGGTGATACTGTTATAACCGTTGGAGGGATTGTGGGAAGGATCATAGACATCAAGAAGGATACCGTCAAGATCAAGACAGCTATGACAACAGAACTTGAAATCACAAAAAGGGCTATAGCAACGGTTTTGAAGGAAGAGGTTAAAGAGAAAGAAGAAACAAAGGAACAGGAGGAAAAAGATAAGGAACAAAACTAAGGAGGGAACACAATCATGAGAGCGAACAGAGTGAGACTTATAGTTGTGATTGCTGTTATTTTTGCTGCCTTCCTCGCCTTGTTGTGGCCCACCAAAGGGCAAACTTACAAAGGATTAGCAGCGATTTTTCAGCGCATTCCTCTGGGGCTGGACATCAAAGGTGGAGCTCGTTTGGAATACAAGGTTGAGGTAGAGCAAGGAGTAGAAAATCCAAGTGAAGTCATTGACAATGTTTGGACGGTTTTAAGGAATAGACTCGATGCAGCAGGGTATACAGAGGCAACTGTGAGGAAGACTTTTAGAGAAAACAATTCTTTCATAGTTATTGAAATACCAGCCGCAACAGATACAACAAAGGCTGAAAAATTACTTGGTTCAACAGGGATAATGTATTTTGGACAGGTTTTGGAGGAAAGCCAAGTTGATCCCCAAACTGACCCAAGGTTGAGGGATCTGGCTAAGGTAAAGAGAGGCGAATGGCTTCCTGCAAGGGAGGAGAAGATTTGGTATCTTGTCAGGCAGGAAATAATGCTTATAAGGGATTTGAAACTGATCTCACCACAGATAGTTTCAGCAAATCCTGTTCCTGAAACCCGTGCGGGAAGGTTTGGATACAAGGTGACCTTTGAGTTAGCAAGCAAAGATGCCGAACTTTTCAAGAAGATCACACAGCAGCTGGTCGTACCAGAAGCTTCCATCGGAAGCGCTGTAGCAAAAGAAAAGCGTCTTGCCATCGTTCTGGATAATGTGGTGCAGTTTGCGGGCTATGTTGTATCGGTCATACCAGATGGAAAGGCTGAAATAACCGGCAATTTTACCATCGAAGAGGCAAAACAACTTGCAGCAATTCTCCGAAGCGGTGCCTTGCCAGCAAGACTGGAAAAGGTTTCAGCAGGATGGGTTGCACCATTACTTGGTTCAGATATCGTCAGGACTTCTCTTTGGGCAGGTATCATAGGCTTAATAATTGTTTTTGGCTATATGATCGTTGTCTATGGTATACAAGGAGTTATTGCAGACATAGCATTGATTTACAACACCGTACTGCTACTTGGTGTTTTAGCTGCGACTGGTTCAATACTGACACTTCCAGGTATCGCTGGTATTATATTCACAATCGGGACAACGGTAGATGGAAACATAATTATTGCCGAAAGAATCAAAGAAGAATTGAGAGCCGGAAAATCGATAAAGGCAGCAATAACCTCGGGATTTGGTAGATGCTTCATCACACTGTTTGATGCCAATCTCACCACTATTATTGCTGGTTTGGCCCTGTACTACTTTGGTACTGGGACTGTCAAAGGATTTGCTACCACGCTAATCATAGGAGTCCTTGGAAGCTTTTTCGTTAACATAGTTCTTTCACGACTCTTGACTGAAACTTTCAGCTCTCTGATTCGCAAACCAGTAGTCGCTGAAGAAGGGGGAGCTCAGTCATGAAACACTTTGATTTTGTGGGAAAAAGGAAAGTCTTCATCTCAATTTCAGCTGTATTGGTCGCGATAAGTCTGATCTTTATCTTCACAAAAGGTTTCAATTTTGGCGTAGAGTTCTTAGGCGGTTCTGAGTTGATATTGAGAGTTGAATCATCCAATTTTACTGAAGCGGATGTAAGAAAAATCTTGAGTGATATATCTTTTGAATTTTCATCAGCAAGAGTTACGAGAGTGAGGTCTATCGGAGATCCAGAGAATATACTTAAGTTTTCAGTGACTCTCACCAAGACTTTCACAGTTGAAGAAAAAGCTGATGTTCAAACACAGATAGAATCAAAGATCTCTGAAAGAAATGTAAAGGGTCAAGTGATTTCTTTCAATGAAACAGGTGGTTCTGCAGCTGAGGAAATCAGAAGACTCACGTGGCGTGCAGTGATCATAACACTTGTTGCTATACTCGTCTATATTACACTGAGATTCAATTTTGTTTTTGGTGTAGGTGCGACACTTGCTTTGGTACATGATGTCGTTGTGACAATGGGTTTCTTCTCCATTTTAAGCTACGAATTGAATGTACCAGCCGTCGCTGCATTACTGACCTTAATCGGATATTCATTAAACAACACAATAATCGTTTACGATAGAATAAGAGAAAATATGAAAAAGTTCAAAGGTAGAGAAACGGTATCGATAGTAAATGACAGTATAAATCAGGTTTTTAGAAGAACGATAAACACCTCTGTCACGACATTTATAGTAGTATTTGTTTTGTTATTGTTCGCAGGAAATGCAATAAAGCCCTTTGCCTTTGGTATGACCGTCGGTACTATTGTTGGAACCTATTCTTCAATTTACGTTGCAAGTCCCTTGGTCATACGCTGGGTCAAGAGTAGATAGCAAAAAGCCCCCTCATGGGGGCTTTTTCAGAGTTGAATTGAACTCAGATCTCCCACGATTAATCGTGCTGCCTTTGGGACTCCGCCGTTCTGAAAGACCTTTACCCCTTTACCTAATATGGATGAGTCAATGCGGGTCGCGACGTCGGTGATGCTACTTTGGTCCATGAGTATAGAATTCTCTATCTCGCACCTCTCGAGTGATACGCCGTTACCGACCGCCGTGTAAGGTCCAACATAGCTGTTGAAGATTCTGCAATTTTCTCCTATTACAACAGGTCCTCGGATGAGTGAACCTCCTATGATCGATCCACTTTTGATACATACCCTTCCTTGGATTGTACTGGTCTTATCAACCTCACCTAAAAGACATTCTTTTTTCATGTTATCTAGAATCTTTCTGTTTGCTTCGAGCAAGTCTTCGGGTTTTCCAGTGTCTTTCCACCAGCCAGTTATTATATGAGCCTTCACAGAGTAGCCATTTTTTACAAGGTAAGCGATCGCGTCAGTTATTTCGAGCTCTCCTCTCCACGATGGCTTTATATTTTCTATCGCTTTGAAAATGTCTTTGCGAAACATGTAGACGCCAACTATTGCAAGATCACTGGGTGGTTCTTTTGGTTTTTCAACAACGTATTTTATTCTTTCATTCTCCAAAACGGCTACACCATAGGCTCTTGGATCTTGAACATGTGCAAGCAATACAGTGGCGTCAGTTTCAGTCTCTGTGAAATTCTTAACGACAGGGCTAATATCCTCAAAGATCAAGTTATCGCCAAGAACCATCAAGAATGGTTCGTCTTGTATGAAATCTTTTGCCTGATACACTGCATGGGCAATTCCTTTAGGCTGTTCCTGTACAATATATTCAATGGAAAGCCCGAATTCATGGCCATCTTTCAGAGTCTCAGTGAACAGATCTTTGTTTTCTGGGCTCACAACTATAGCTATTTGTGAAACACCGGCATCTTTCATAAAATCAAGTGTGTACTGGATAACAGGTTTATTTGCCACAGGTATAAGATGCTTTGCCGTTGTGTAGGTTAAAGGTCTGAGTCTTGTTCCTTTTCCGGCACATAAAACAAGTCCTTTCACTATTTCACCTCCTCACTGATTTATCAAAAAGGCAGTAGAAAGATCCAAGCCGATGAAAATTTTATCACCATTGAAACCAAACCTTAGGCCAGTTGTCAGTTCACCAAGTTCTTGAATAAGATCCTTGAAGGTATAAGCAACTCTAGCAGAGAGTGAATACCTTGATTTCACATCACCAACGAGCCAGTGAGTGCCAGACGGCGTGGTGGTCCCACCGTGCCAAGGTTTGTCGGGTGTTCTTGTGCCGTATATGAGCCCTTCATAAACTGCAGAAATTAGCCAGTTATTATTCGAGTACTCCAATGCGATTGAACAGGCTATATTGTTTTCACCGTGCTTATAACCTATCATGTTCTTTTCAATAGGGAAGTTTGAATTTTCGAAATATACATATTCATATGGTTTGTTTGAACTTATTCTCTGAAAGGTGAATGCACTGGCAGCTGCGACTTCAAAGGTCAGTTTATATGGGCCACTCTTCCCTGAAAAGCCAAACAGTAAAGCAATTTTATCTGGGTTCTGAAAGCTTTCTGGTCTCAGAAATCTGTTCATGTTTATATCGTCTATGAGTATTTCTGAATAAAAGCAGTAACTATCACCTGTATATCTCACCCATGCTCCTATCATTGAGTTATCATCAAGTTTTGATGTAGGATAGCCCCAAGGTGCATTCAAATGCCAGAATTCTTGAATAGCTGGTACTGGAATTGGAATGAAAAAATAATAAGGATCGAAAAACCTGTTTAGATACAAAATACTTTCTTCATAAGCTATCTCAAGCCCGTTCATAGGCGAATAGATGATCGATCTGTAATTGAATCCTTTGACCGGCTTGGAATCGTTTTCCAATAGTCTGAGGCCCCCCCAAAGCACTTCAACTCTGAATTTCCCATAGTTTCTGTAAAAAAACGATGGGTAGGAAAAACCTTTTCCATCGACGAAAAGTTTGTATATATTGCCAGGTCCTATGGAGTGTTGCTTCACACCTACTTGGATTAAAAAGAGATCCTCTTCCCACTGGACGAAACCTTCATCCCA
>JBKBIU010000125.1:0-4801 GCA_046294065.1 Pseudothermotoga sp. | reverse complement strand
ATTCTTGACCCAATGTTTTGGCCTAATCAGCTTCAAAAACTTCAGAGTACAAACCTCCCATATGATATTTACCCTAAGATTTTACCAAAAGAAATCGGGGGCTGTGCCCCCAACAATTGCTTGAAAAATTCTCTATATTATCGCTTGCTGGGTTTCTTTATCGAAGATATGAATCGTGTTCATATCGAATACAAGATCGATCTTTTCACCATCTTTTGCTTTAGTCCTTGGATCAACGCGCGCAACAATAGAATCATCACCTGTGGTGACATGCAACAAAGTCTCGCTACCAAGTGGTTCTACTACATCAACTATTCCCTCGATGGTGTTCTCTGGTTGCGGAGCCAAGGCAAACAGTTTGTCAAAGATGTTCTCTGGCCTTATGCCAAAAATGACCTGCTTTTCTATCCATTTTTCTAAAATTGGTTCGTGTTCTTTAACAGTCTTCACCTTGAAACCGGAGGTCTTTATCCAAATTCCACCGCGCTCTGCTACTATTGTCGCATCCATGAAATTCATGGCAGGACTTCCAATGAATCCCGCAACAAAGATATTAGACGGCTTATTATAGATCTCGTAAGGTGAACCTATCTGTTGTATAACACCATCTTTCATTACAACGATTTTATCGGCCATCGTCATGGCTTCCACTTGGTCGTGTGTAACATAAACTATCGTTGCCTCGAGACGATGATGTAATTTTTTCAATTCACTCCTCATTTGGACCCTCAGCTTGGCATCCAAGTTAGAGAGAGGTTCGTCAAACAAGAAGACCTTTGGATTTCTCACAATCGCTCTTCCGACGGCAACACGCTGCCTCTGCCCACCCGAGAGCTGTCTTGGCTTGCGATCGAGCAGTTCTTCGATACCAAGTATTCTTGCAGCTTCCTTAACTCTTTTATCGATTTCTGCCTTTGGAAATTTTCTGAGTTTTAAACCAAAAGCCATGTTCTCATAAACAGTCATATGTGGATACAATGCATAGTTCTGGAACACCATTGCGATGTCCCTATCTTTGGGTTCGACATCGTTGACAACCTTGCCATCAATCTTGATCGTGCCAGAAGTAATTTCCTCAAGGCCTGCGATCATTCTAAGAGTAGTGGTCTTTCCACAACCAGATGGTCCAAGCAAAACTACAAACTCCTTGTCGTTGATTGTGACTGTTGCTTCCTTTACTGCCACCACTTTGTTCTCATACACTTTTGTGACTTTCTCAAGATCTACCTGTGCCATTATTACACCTCCTCAATGTCTTCATCAAGTAACTGGCTTTGGTTTAGCTGACTAAATTTCGATGGATCACCTATCTCAAGTAGATATAGATCGTACAAGTCATCGAGCAATTTTGTCATTCTCTTGTACTTCTCATAATTCATTAACACCGCACAGGGTGTTCCATTTTTCGTTATCAGTACATCGTTTTGTAGGGTCTTCTTCACAACCTCAGATAGTTTCGCTTTCGCTTGTGCTAAACTGTAGAATATCTCGTTATTCCTTGGCACACTAAATCCTCCTGACCATAATTATAGTCATTTTTACAATAATTATAATCGTCTTTACATTCAAAATCAAGTTTCAAATTCTATCGAATCATAGATGATATAATCAGCATGTGAAAACAGGGGGTGATCATGTGAAAATCATAGAATCAGCGCCAAACTTCAGTGAGGGTAGACGTGAGGAGATTGTAAGGGAGATAGTTGCTCAAGCAGAAAATGTAAAAGGTGTCTGGGTTCTTGACTGGTCTATGGATAGTGATCACAACAGGTCAGTCGTTACACTCGTTGGAACTCCCGAACCGTTGTTGCAAGTTCTCTTTAACATGACAAAGAAAGCTGCAGAACTGATAGACATGAGAAACCACAAAGGCGAACACCCGAGGATGGGGGCAACCGATGTCATACCGCTGGTGCCCGTTATGGGTGCAGAGATGTCTGAGTGCGTTGAGTACTCTAAAATCTTGGGAAAGAGAATCGGTGAAGAGTTGCAGATACCAGTATTTCTGTATGAAAAATCTGCAACGGCAACACATCGAGAAAACCTTTCAGAGATAAGAAAAGGTCAATTCGAAGGTTTCTTTGAAAAAATAAAAGATCCCATGTGGAAACCAGATTTTGGTCCAGACCAAGTGCATCCAACCGCAGGCGTCACAGCCGTAGGCGCAAGAGAATACCTCATAGCTTTCAATGTAAATTTAGGCACGAACAGAATTGAGATAGCTGAAAAGATCGCAAAAGCAGTAAGACATATAAGTGGTGGGTACAGATATGTGAAGGCAATAGCTGTAGAATTAAAGGACAAAAACTTGGTTCAAGTATCCATGAACATGACCAATTACAGGAAGAGTCCCTTGTTCAGAGTCTTTGAAACGATCAGAAGGGAAGCGCAGAGATACGGTGTATCCGTGGTGGGAACAGAGATAATAGGTATGGTTCCAATGCAAGCAATGCTCGAGGTCGCACAATATTATTTGCAGCTTGACGATTTTGGAATAAACAGGATAATAGAAAATCGTGTTATGGATATTTTGGCAAGAGAAGGTGTCCAAAAGTAATGAAGTTGGTAGTACACGCCAAGAAGTTGTATACTCCGATCGGTAAAGATCCCAGAAGAGGATCTCAAATGTCGGTAGTTGAAAAATACGAAGATGTTTTTCTGTGTGTTGAAAATGGCAAGATCGTGGAATTTTTAGATCATAAGCCTCGATCGACAAACCTTTTTTTACAAGGAGATCTTGTTCTACCTGGATTTGTAGACTGTCACACTCACATTCCTTTTTATGGTTACAGAGAAAAAGACTTCTTGAGAAGAGCTTTTGGTTTATCCTATTCGCAAATACACGAATCAGGTGGAGGTATTTACGAATCTGTTTCCAAGCTCAGGGAAGCAACTATAGACGAACTTATTCGTTTTAATCTGTCTTTGGTCAATAACTTTTTGACAAAAGGTGTTACAACCATAGAATGTAAGACAGGATACGGTCTTGATGAACAAAACGAATTGAAGCAACTCAGAACAATTGAAATTCTCAAAAGCGTCTCACCAATCGACATGATTCCAACGTTCATGGGCGCCCATGCTATACCCAAAAGTTTTAATCAGCAAGATTACACCGATTACTTGATAAAGATACTTGATCTGCTAAAAGACAAGTGTGATTTTGTTGACATTTTTTGTGATCTTGGTGCCTTTGATACTTACAACACAGAAAGATATCTCACAGCAGCTACAGAAAAAGGTTTTAAGGTTCGTATCCATGCAAATGAACTGTCCAACATGGGTGCAGTAAAAATAGCAGTTAAATTGAAGGCCGTCTCGGCTGACCATTTATTGAAACTCAACGAAGAAGATATAGAACTTCTTTCACAGAGTGATACAATTGCAGTTTTAATGCCAACAACAAGTTTTTATTTGAACGAAAATTATGCACCAGCCAGAAGGTTAATAGACAGTGGAGTTGCCGCAGCCTTGGCAAGCGATTTTAATCCTGGATCGAGCCCTGTGCTCGAGCCTTCTTTAGTCATGAATCTTGCTGTAAGATTCCTCAAAATGTCGCCAAAAGAGGTTCTCACTGCGTACACACTAAATTCTGCTTGTGTACTTGGTGTTGCAGACAGGTCAGGAACCATTGAGGTGGGCAAGGATGCAGATTTTGTCATTTACAAAGAGGCAGATCTTGAAACTGTCATGTACCTTGTAGGAATCATTCCCAAATACGTTGTGAAAAGGGGACAGATTTTTGAAAATTGAAGTGATCGTGGTTGGTAAACTCAAAGAATATGCACAGAAAGCATGCACGGACTATATGAAACTTTTGAAGCCTTTCACGCAAATAGAGGTTGTACAGTTGAGACACGCCAAAACAAGAGAACTAAATGAAATTGCTCTCAAACAGGAAGCAGAGGATGTTCTGGCTCATTTGAAAGAATCAGACTATGTCATTCTTCTTGACCAGAACGGTAAAGATTATGATTCAATTTCTTTCGCAAAACATTTATCTGACTTGGCATTACAAAGATCATCCATAGTTTTTGTAATAGGTGGGCCTTTTGGTGTTGACAACATTTTGAAAAAAAGGGCAAATGAATTACTTTCTCTTTCAAAGATGACCTTTACTCACCAACTTGCTGTTGTGATACTGCTCGAACAACTTTTTAGAGCTTTTAAGATCATCCACGGTCAAAGGTATCATTATTGAGGAGGTGAGATTGAGGTGGATGATCCAGCGAGTAGCGTCTCGGCTTTGTTTTACGTGCTTTTTATATTGATCTTGTTACTCTTTTCCGCGATGTTTTCCGCGTCTGAAACTGCACTCACTTCAGTGAGCAGATTGAAGCTTTTGAAAAAAGATGAAAAAGAGGGTATCCACAGGGTGAACCGACTCTTGACAGCCACATTGGTTATGAATAATTTTGTCAACCTTCTACTCTCTTCAATTGCCACATTACTTCTTGTACAGTTATTAAAAAATGTAAGCAGTGGAATAATCGCGTTGATTGGTACGATTTTCACAACTACTCTGGTACTTATATTTGGTGAGATTACACCAAAGATCTACGCAAGAGAGTATTCTGAAAAAGTCTACGGTACGACAGAAAAGATTATATCATTCTTTGAGAAATTGCTCAGTCCTGTGATTGGATTGCTACTTTTCGTGAGCAACAAATTGGTTAAAATCTTCGGTGGCCAAGCTATGGAGGACGCACCATTTGTCACCTCAGAAGACATCATCGAAGCTGTCAATATTGGGAAAGAGGGAGGAACCATAGATCATCAAGAGGGGATGATCGTTGAAAGG
>JBKBIU010000124.1:0-4859 GCA_046294065.1 Pseudothermotoga sp. | reverse complement strand
CCAGGTGACTTTAGAGAACTTTCTGGTGAAGAAATCGAATCACTGTTCTTGAATTCGTGAGTGAGAGCGAATCTTTGATCTTGCGTAGATTATGAGTACAACGATCGTCAGTATGAACGGTAACATGTTCGTAATCTCGGAAGGTATTCGCAAAGACTGCAAAGTAATACCAGTTGCTTCGGCTATGCCAAACAACAAAGCTCCGAAGGCACCAAAAAGTGCTGAACTCCCCCCAAGTGCCTGAGCAGCGATCGAGATAAATCCCCTACCTGATGTCATATCTCTAGCAAACCATGAAACATAGCCCATTGACAAGAAAGCACCACCGAAACCTGCAAAGATTCCACTGAGAATGAGCGAAAGTAATTTCATCTTGATAACAGAGATGCCCACGGAGACGGCAGCATCTGGATTTTGACCAACAGACCTCATTCTGATTCCTAAGGGTGTCTTCTTGACCAGGTAATTGATTAGAAAAACAGAAATAATGGCTATATAAGTGAGTGCATTGTGTCCACTCAGAACTCTACCAATGAAAGGAATATCTTTCAAAAGAGGAAGGTCAACTCTTGGTATGACGAAGCTCTTCAATGATGCAGATGATCCTTTGTCACCGGTGATCGCGTAGAGCATGAAAACAGTCAAACCAGATGAAAGTAGGTTGAGAGCGACACCACCAATGACCAGATCTGTTTTCAGTTTCAGATGAAAATAAGCAAGAATTACAGCCATGATCGTCGAAGAAACGATCCCAGCCAGAAGACCTACCCATGGATTTTGGGCAAGGGAACCTACTATCGTCCCCCAGAAGGCGGACATTAACATCATACCTTCGATTCCTATATTTATTGTTCCTGTTATGGAGCTTAAAAGAGCTGCTATCACACCAAAAAAAAGCGGCGTGGAAACTCTGATAACACTGTACCAAAATTGGGGATTGAGAAAATCACTCACTTTTCATCGCCTCTTTGGCAACGGCCTTTTGTTTAAGTTTCTCTAACAATGCTTCTGCTGTGATCAAAAGAATCATTATGCTTTGGAGTACCACGACTATCTCAGGTGCTATCCCTGTGGTTCTGCCCATGATGTTTGCACCTATTCTCAAATAGGCAATGAATAAAGCACTTGGTATGACCAGAAACGGATTACTTCTAGCCAGTATCGCCACTATAATACCGTCAAAACCATATCCCGGTAGTGATTGCCACACGAATCTTCTATACATGGCTGTCAGCTCAATTCCACCGGCAAGTCCGGCGATTGCTCCTGAAAGGATTTGCACCCAGAAGATGACGTTGATGGTTTTAATACCACTGTAATATCCGAATTTCTTGTTCGCTCCTACAACCCTTATTTGATAACCCCATTTTGTTCTATAGAGTAGTAAACCTACCAAGACCGACAATGCAACGGCTACAAAAAGCCCGGAGTTCAATCTATATCTGGTTAAAGTAGAAAGCCAAGCACTCTGTGGAAATCTGTACGAGACAAGCGCACCGGCAGTCTTATCGCGAAAGTAATTATTGACCAGAAACAGCACAAGAAAATAAGATATGTAGTTCATCATAAGGGACGACACCAGCTCGCTCGCCTTCCATTTTGCCTTCAAAATTGCAGGTACGAAGGCCCAAAGCGAGCCAAAAAGGACCGCACCGGCCAGAGTGATGACAAGATGCAACCAGGGAATTTGCGGAGCTTTCAAAGCGAAGATCATTGCACCAAAGGCTCCAAAGAACAACTGTCCTTCGGCTCCTATGTTAAATACTTTAGACTGAAAGACTATAGAGAGTGCTAAACCTGTCATCATCAAAGGTACTGCGTTGTTCAGAAATTCGAAAAACCTTCGTTGAGTTGTCATCGGACCTGTTAGAAAAAGTTTGAAAGCCTCCGTGGGCTCATCAGCAATGAAAAGCAAGAATATGTAACCAATCAAAAGAGCTATGCCGACGGTTATAACAAATCTTGTGAACTCCAGCAATAAAAGAGTTCTTTTCATAGATTAACAGACTCCTTTATCTGTTTTTCACTCTGTCTTTTGACACCGAGCATGTAGTAACCAAGATCTGTCTCAGTGATATTTTCATTTCTTAAATGTGCCACTATCTCTCCTTTATAAAGGACGAGTATTCTGTCGGATATCTGAAGAACCTCCTGTAGATCAGTTGAAATGAGAAGAACTGCCTTTCCTTCATTTCTTATCTGGATCAGTTTTTTTCGAATGAACTCACTCGAAGCAACATCTATGCCATGGGTTGGTTGATTTGCTATAACTATTTTTGCAGAATTTGTCATTTCGCGAGCAACTACGACCTTCTGCATATTTCCACCCGAAAGCATCCTTACCATTGTTGTTGAACTTTTGGCTCGAACGTCGAATTCTTTTATCATTTTCTTGGCAAATTCAATCACGTGCTTTTTCTTATAAACCAGCCGAGTAGAAAAGGGCTTCGAGTGGAATCTATCAGATATCAAATTTTCCGCTATTGAGAGATCAAGTGCACATCCTACCTCAACTCTATCCTCAGGTATATGTGAAACTCCGGCTCGTCTTATCTCCCAGGGGTGTAAGCCCAGTATGTCATCACCATTCAGCAAGATCTGACCTGTGGCTTTTTCTCTCAAACCTGTCAAGATTTCGACAAGTTCCTTCTGTCCGTTGCCTTCAAGTCCAGCTATGGCAAGTATTTCGCCAGCTCTAAGGGAAAAAGAAATGTTCTTGAGAATGTGGGCGCCATCTTCGCGAGAATAATTAAGATTCTTGACAATGAGTAAGATTTCCCCGGGTTCCTTTGGCTCCCTTTTTATATCATATTCAAATTTTCTTCCAATCATCAATTCAACAATATCAGTTTCAGTAACATCTTTGTTCTCATAGGTTCCGACAACTTGTGCGTTTCGCATAACTGTGATTCTATTAGCTATTTGTTTGACTTCGTTTAGTTTATGAGTTATGAAAATGACTGTCAGATCATTCTGAACTAATCTTTTAAGTACCTCAAACAAATCATTGACTTCTTGAGGTGTCAGTACGGACGATGGTTCATCGAGTATCAGAATCTTTGCACCTCTTACAAGAGCTTTCAAGATCTCTATCCTCTGTTTCACTCCTACAGGTAAGTCCAAAACTTTTTCCCAAAGCGGGATTTCGAAATTTAAACGTTTTGCGTAATCACCGATGATACTTTCCATCTTTTTGAAATCGACGGAAAAGAATCTCTTTCTTGGTTCTATACCGAGCATTATATTCTCCGCTACACTGAAAGATGGAACAAGCATAAAATGTTGGTGCACCATACCTATACCCAAAGCAATTGCTTCTTTTGGCGAGTTTATATGGACACGTTTACCAAAAACCTTTATCTCACCACTTGTGGGCTTTTCAATACCAAAAAAGATCTTCATTAAGGTGGTCTTCCCGGCCCCGTTTTCACCGACTATGGCATGAACTTCACCTTGTTCGACAGAGATGTTCACATTTTTGTTTGCCACAACACCGTTTGGATAAACCTTGGTAATATCAATTGCTTCAATTGCCTTCATTCTATTACCACCAAAAAGAGGGAGCGTCAGCTCCCTCAGGGTCTTACGCTCATTCTGAGTTTGTTCAGATCGTCTTGGGACATGCCAAAGACGGTACTGACCTTGATTTCGCCCTTTATCACTTTGTCCTCTATTTCTTTGATTTTGTTGCGGAACTCTTCTGGTACTAATTCCCTGTAATATTTGTTATCTGCCACTCCGACGCCACCTTCTAGGATTCCAAGAGACTCTGCCCTTCCATAAACAAGCCTACCTTCCATATGCATTTTTATACCTCTGAAGATGGAGAGGTCAACATTTTTCATCATTGATGTCACTATTCTCTTAGCTATCTCTATATCTGTACTCTCATAGATCAATGCCTGATCAGAGTCCACACCTATTGCCCAGCGGTCTGCTTCTTTGGCTGCTTCCAATAAACCTATACCTGTGTTTCCAGCGACATTGAAGATGATATCGGCACCTTGTCGATACATGGCAAGGCTCAATTCCTTACCTTTTGCAGGATCGTTGAAGCTCCCAACGTAGGATATAAGAACCTTTATATTGGGGTTTATGTGCTTGGCACCTTCAATGTAACCAACCAGAAAGTCATTTATGACAGGAATGTCCATACCGCCAAGAAAACCTATGATAGGTTCGGGATTAGTTTTTGGCATTTTTGAAGTTGTGATAAATGCAGCCAAAGCCCCCATCAGGAAAGAACCTTCGTTCTGTTTGTAGAGTATGGAATAAACATTCTTCAATCCTGGCTTACTGTAATCGACTGAAGTGTCAAAGATAAAATACTTTTTGTCTGGGTTCATGGGTGCCACTTCTTCGAGAATCTCTTGCATCTGCCATGTCCCAACGATGATTATGTCGTAATCCTGGTCCGAGAGATCTTCAAGATAAGGCCTCCAGTTTTCTTGTTTGTAACCTGCTTCAATGATCTTACCTTGAATTCCTAGTTGTCTGATAGCAAGTTCCAAACCTCTTCCTGCAGAATCAAAGAAAGACTTATCGCCAAGCGTACCATTCAAAAGTAAAGCCACCTTCAAGGGCTTTGCAAAACTCATGGTTACAAGCAACACCATCAGAAAAATCAACACCTTCTTCATCTAACAACACCTCCCTCAATTAGGTTTTCGATAGCCTTAATGGCTATCCTTATTGAATTCTCAAGTCCCTTTTCGAACTTCTCACCAGCCTGTATGTAGCCTTGATCTGTGAGTTCTTCTCTAACTGTTAAGACTGCCCCAGTCCTGAGTCGTTTTATCCCACCAACTATGTAAAGAGCACCTATCTCCATTTCAACAGCAAGGACACCAGCTTTCACT
>JBKBIU010000123.1:0-4871 GCA_046294065.1 Pseudothermotoga sp. | reverse complement strand
GCTTACTTCCATTATCGTTAGTTGCAAAAGAGAAGCGACTACGATCAAAGATACAGGCAAAGAAGCAAGAAAACCCAAGACCAAAGATCTCAGAAGTACTTCAATTGAGGTTTGAAAATAGAAAATCGACAGAAAGAACGAAGTTAAAAAACCCCAGAAACCCGCCATACCAACAGAGTCTTCAGTGAAAATCAATACAAGTAAGATCACAAAAATTGGCGAGAATGCCATCAAGCCATTCAAGAACTCCCCTCCTAAGTGATATTAACATTTCTGTGCCTAAAATTCGGTGTTGTAGTCCTTTCAGATGGATACCGTCCCAATATGTGGAAAACTCATTTCAAAAAGTTTTACTTCCTACGATTATAATAAGAATGGATTTTGTCTGCCTACTGGGCTTATCGTGTAAGTCGTAACCGCTTGATCGAATGAAGAGAAAAAATCAGAAAGCGATAAGAGTATTTTAAGAAAGCCTGATACCAGAAAGCAGATATTTCGGGGGCGTGAGAAGAAATTGAATTTCTCCAAGTATAGAAGCTGCTAATAATTTAAGAAAGGGGGATATATTTGTGAGAAAACAAGATAATTTGACTCAGCAGATTAACAATTCAAAATCTGTCAATGTTGAAAAATTGAGTCTCAAAACCAAAATTGGTTATGGAATGGGCGACATTTATGGTGGCGGTTCTTGGATGATTATCGGTATTTATTACCTCTATTTCCTAACGAGTGTACTCAAAATCAATCCTGCATTAGCTGGACTAGTAATACTTGTTAGTAAATTGTGGGATGCCCTAAGCGATCCTTTAATGGGAATAATATCTGATCGAACAAGAACAAAATATGGTCGTAGAAGGCCATACTTCTTGGTAGGAACGGTATTAATATTCCTTTCCTTTTTCTTGCTGTGGTACCCGGTGGATTTCAGTTCTGAAATGAAGCGCTTTGCTTTTGCAATGTTTGCATATTTATTCTTTTGTACGGTCATTACCATGGTAATGATACCTTATAACGCCTTGGCTTCAGAATTAACCCTTGACTACAATGAAAGAACTTCTCTCACCTCTGTGCGTATGTTTTTCTCTATGTTTTCTTCCGTATTGTGTGCTGTACTGCCGCTTGAAATAATCAAAAGGTTTGAGAATGTAAAAGCAGGACATATAGTTATGGCTTCATCCTTTGGCTTACTTTTTGCGTTACCCTTCATCGCTACCTTTTTAACTACCAGAGAAAGGCAAGAGTTCCAGCAAAGATTGTCAAAGTTCAACTTTAAGGAGAGCTTCATCATACCCTTTAAGAATCGTTCCTTTCGTATGGTCTTGTTTATGTATCTTTTTGCATTTTTGGCAATGGACGTCATAATGGCAATCCTGATGTACTTTATGACTTATTATCTTGGTAAGGGGAATCAAACGAATTTTGTCATGGGAATGCTGTTAATAGTACAAATAGTTGTTATACCAATTTACTCCATGATGGGTAAAAAATGGGGTAAGCGAAAAGCTTTTTCCATGGCTGTTACTCTATGGCTGGTAGCTATGATTGGTAGCTTTCTCATCTCTCCTAAAACTGCTTCCTTTGGTATCTATCTATTTGCAGGCATTGTGGGTGCTGCCACCGGTGGAGTCGTAGTCATGATCTATTCTATCTTTACTGATATTCCTGACGTAGACGAGCTTCAAAGTGGGTCAAGAAGAGAGGGACTTTTCTCGGGGTTGTATACCTTCATGAGAAAATTGAGTTCAGCCCTTGCTGTTTTCATTATTTCCAACATAATCGCCATAGCAGGATACAAACCGCCAATCGAAGAAGTGATAGATGGCAACGTTAGGATTGTTCAGCAAGCACAATCACCCGAGTTCATTCTAACCCTAAGGTTGGTGTTTGCGACGATTCCTATAGCTTTGCTTGCGTTCTGCCTGTGGGCAGCGTTGAAATACCCTTTAACTCCTGAATCCCATGCTAAGTTGAAAAAAATACTTGAAGCAACGCGAAAGAACCAAATCGATCAGGAACTCATGCAAGAAAAATTGAAATTGAAAAAAATTCTCATTGGTGAATGATGCCTTCAAGATGGTAGCAGAACCTTGTTACAATCAATCCAAAGATCATTTGTAGCCATCCATAACCGATCTTTGAGATTGTTTATCAAAGGAATATTTGCCTTGGTAAACTATAAGTTGGACAAAAATAAGTAAAGGAAAAAAATCAAAGATAAGATAAAAAAGACCTCGGCCTGTGAGAACCGAGGTTACAAGTTTGTCTTCTCTGGAAAAAAGAGTATCCCTAACACCATTTATAATGTTCTTTCATCCTCCTGTTGAAAGGAAGGTTCATTATCTCGTCAAGGACTGCTCTAACTTGTTCATATGACTTTGTCCTGGGATCTCTTATCAAGAACTCTTCGAGTACCATCTTATCACCGTTTATAAAGGCTTCCAAAGCCATTTCCATTCTCATGATCCTTGGTAAAATGAAGTACTTGACTATTCTACGAGTAAGTGGAGGATCTATTTTCTCAGGATGAATACCATTGGCATCAACCATGCAAGGTACTTCTACAACTAAATCGTCCGGTAACCCTTCTATAATCCCATTGTTCAAAATATTCAAGATTAATCTCGATGGTTTGTTATTCAATATTGCATTTATAAAAGGTATCTGCTGCTCTCCACTTAGTTTTCCCATATCAAAGTATTCTGGGAAAATTTTTGATAATTTCACTGAATCATCCTTTGAGAGTGCAAGCAGTTGTTTTCTCAGCAATCTCAACTCTCCATAAAATTTGGGTCTTTCAATCTCGTTGTCTATCCCCCCAAACTTTCCGTACCACCTTTTCTTTGTCTCAAGATCGTAATGATACTTCCAGGTACCATTTCTCGGTGTATCGCCTATGGGTAACATTCCGTAAAATCTGTACATATCAATTGCAGCTGGACTCAGCTGTACATCCCAGGCATCTTTTGGTTGCCATTGACTTGACTTTTCTTCTATCCATTTGTCTAACAATTCGTAGGCATCCCTACCCTCACATCTGAACCTGTTTAACCATATACCGTGGTTTATCCCGGCAACCTGCCAATCAACTAAACTGAAATCCAATCCAAGAGCTTCTGCAACATCTTTCACATGTGCATAACCATGGCAGAAACCTATTATTCTCGCTTTAGTCTGCCTTAGTACAAGTTGAGTTATTTCAAGAACAGGATTTGCCGTCTGAATTAAATAAGCCTTCGGACAGATTTTTTCAATAACCCTTGCTATCTCAAGAGAAGTATTCAACTGATAGTAATTCGTGATAGTATAATAATCTGAGACCATATTAAATTCCTGACTATCTATCCCACGATAATAACCGTGCTTTTCACCTATTTCTCGAATGATTTCATACTGAACGTATCCATCCTCGTGCCCTTCTCCCTTTGCAAGAATGGTGTTAATTACAAAATCTGCGCCCTCTAGAGCTTTCTGTAAACTGGTTGTGCTTTCCACTCTCAAATTGATCCCGGTTTCCTGCACGATCTTTTGTGACAACCTGTGAACTGCGTCAAGCTTTTCGGGATCGATGTCCATAAGAAAAACACTACTGTCAAGCAATCCTGGAGTTTTACAAATGTCTAAAAAGAGCAATAATGTGTAACGAATACTGCCAGCACCTAAGAAGACTATTTTGGCGTTAGCCATAATCTTACCCCCTGTTCTTTGAATCGGCCACTCTATCTTACGATGCTTGTTATTAAGGTCTTAAGGTGATAAGTCAATTTGTATTAATGTATCTCACTTCAGTTCAATCTTTTGTCTTACTTTCTGAATTATAACAGCCTTGTATTCAACTTTTTCATTTTTGAATGAGATACAGCCTACAACTTGCTCAATGAAATAGAAGTACTATTTTCCCTTGTTACCATTAAGCAAACTTACACACAAAAATCATTAGTTGCAAGCCTTCAATGAAACAAATTGATAGATGCAGGCTCTTGAACTACCTTTTACTGAAAATCCTTTAGACGAATCTATGTACTCCCCTTAAATCTGACCTTTCATGAATCTCCTGCATTTAGCTATACTCTCTTGGAATGCTTTAATACTCCACGAAAACACGGGACAATCCCACATAACAATACTGGCATTACCTGCTCAATCTTCAAAAGGTCCTTGACTTCGAAGGTTTGTTGTGTATTTTTTTCAAATTATAAAACTCTATTTGAGAATATGATGTTAGCATTGAATTGGTGATAATTTTGAAGATTTATCTTGTCAGACATGCAAAAACAGATTGGAACGACAAAGGTTTATGGCAGGGGAATGTCGATATACCCCTCAATGAAGAAGGATTCGAACAAGCTGAAAAGCTTGCGGAAAGATTCGCCAATATGTCTATACAGTCCGTGTACACAAGCCCACTGACTAGGAGTTATCAAACAGCAGAAATTATTGCCAAAAAATTCTCTCTTTCACCTATTGAAGAACCATTGTTGAGAGAATGCGAAATCTCCCTTTGGAATGGTTTGACAATGAAAGAGACTCTTGAAAAATTTCCTGACTTCTACCACGAATGGTCTCAAAACCCCAAAGCACAAATTCACGGAGTAGAGTCACTTGAAAGAGTGCAAGAGAGAATGGTCCAAGCATTCAGAAATATTGCTCAGCATTCCTCTGAAAACGTGGTTGTTGTCTCCCATGCAATAGCCATTAGAATGTTGATCTGTTGGATTTTGCAGCTTCCAATACCTTTTCACAAGAATTTTAGGCTTGAGAATGCATCAATAACGGCTGTTGAATTCACAAGTCAACCGCGAATACTTTATTTAAACGACATGTGCCATCTTGAAAAATGAGAGCAACGTTGTTGTATCATATATTAAGGAGGT
>JBKBIU010000122.1:0-4878 GCA_046294065.1 Pseudothermotoga sp. | reverse complement strand
AGACCATCCGGTCTAGCAAAATTGTTAGTCATGTAATTTAGAACCACTTGGGCGACTTCCGGCAATACCCTTGTAGTTCTACAGTTATCAAGAAAGACTCTCATTATACACCTCCTACATATAACTTATAACCTTTAGGATGATTCGAGCCATCTTTTCTCCAGTCTTTTCAGCTATTTCAAGGACTTCTTCTGCACTTAATGGTTTTAGATCTTCTGGTACAGCTCTATCGGTTATGGCAGAAAGACCAAGTACTTTGATACCAGCGTGCCTTGCAACTATCACCTCTGGTACAGTTGACATACCAACGGCGTCTGCACCAAGATTTCTGAACATCTTCAATTCCGCAGGTGTCTCAAAGTTCGGACCTGATACTGCAACATAAACACCCTCGTAAAGGTCTATTTTCTCTTCTTGAGCTGCCCTCTTGGCAAGTTTTATCAGTTCCTTATCGTAGGGTTCACTCATATCTGGAAACCGAGGACCCCATTCTTCAAAGTTTGGCCCTATCAGTGGATTGTCACCAATGAAGTTTATGTGGTCCGTAATTACCATTGGTTTTCCAACATCGAAGACAGGATTGAGTCCTCCAGATGCATTTGTCACAAACAAATATTTCACGCCCAGTAACTGCATGACCCTGATGGGAAAAGTAACTTCTTGCATAGAATAACCTTCGTAATAGTGAAACCTTCCATTCATCAGAACAACATCTTTGCTACCAAGTTTTCCAAAGATCAGCTCACCTTTGTGCCCAGGCGCGGTGGACACTGGAAAGCCTGGTATGTCAGAGTAATGGAACTTTTTAGGCTCTTGCAGAACATCGGCAATCTTCCCAAGCCCCGAGCCAAGAATTATACCAATTTGAGGAAGTGAATCAACCTTACTTTTTAAGAACTCAGCAGCACTTTTCACCTTTTCCACATACTGATTCATTTTCACACCCCCTGATTTTTCACATCATCCTATGAGACCTTTTATTATCAACTCAGTTGCTTCTTCTTCGGTCAGTCCTTTAGCCATCAATGTTTGAAGTTGATTTGCATTAACACGTCCTATAGAAGCTTCATGTGTTAGTTCTGCTAATTCATTCATTACCTTCAGAACAGGAACAGTGCTAACATCCACAGCTTCGCCCTTTGTTATCTCTTCACATTTTATATGGCCCTTTGAATAATCTCCAACTCCATATGCTTCATTTACGACCCTAACCTTGGACTGATCCAAAGCAACGACTGTTGTTTTTGCCATACCACTCGCGCGATTTCCAATCAGGTCGAGCTTCTCTCTTATTAAAACTTGATCGAGTTTACTCGCTTTCACCTTCGCCGAAAGCTCAGCTATGGCATTTTCTCGCAGTTCAACCGATGCATCAAGATGGAGCTTACCAACCCTTGTTTTGGTTAGCGTGAAGTTGTTCACAAAGAGACCATTTTCCTCTACAACAGCCTTTGTAGTTGTGTTGAGAATCACTGAACCCGTATCTGAATGATAATGTTCATCAGAGTAATACATTTTGGCATTCTTCCCTATGTGAACTAATGCTAGTGCATTGTGTGTGAACTCTTCTACCCATGGGAATGTACAGTGGGCAACAAATCTTACCTGTGAATTATCACCAATCTCTATTTCAAAAATAACTTTCTGGAGTCCTCTTTTTTCAACAAAACCTGTGCAAATGTGTATAGGCGTCTGAATTATTGTGTTTTTTTCCACCACTATTCTTGCTCTGACTCCATCCTGAATCCTTTGTGGGAAAATTTGTATACCTGTGAGGCCATTGAGGCCTATTACTTTGTCTCCGCTTATTATCAAAGATGCTATTCTCTTATCCAAGAATTTTGAAGCATCACCACCGGCTTTTTCATAAGCCCTTTTGAGCAATTCAAACTCTTTTCTCTGATCAATCGTACTTATCATATTCTCATCTCCTCAAGGCTTGGTAGGTTCAGATGTGAGCATTCATCGCATTTGTTTTTGTAATACTCAATGATTTTATCAGGTGAACCATGGGCAAGTATGGAACCATTGCACAGTAAATAAGCTTCTTGCGATAACTTTGCGATCTCTTCTCTATGTGTGATTACGATAACTGTTCCTCCATGTTTTACAATGTAATCTATTACATTCTCTATCATTGATAGGGACATTATGTCGATGCCAGAATCTGGTTCATCAAGAACTGCATAGCGAGGATTCAACAGCAAGATGGAGGCGAGCTCTACTCTTTTCCTTTCACCTCCACTCAATAACCCATCGACCATCCGGCGCCTGTAAAGACTTGGCGATAACCCTACAAGATTAAGGATGAACTCAATTTGATCATTCGAGAGTTTTATTTTTCCCCCAAGTGTCAAATACTGCTCCACGGTCAGTCCTTGAAATCTGACCGGTTCTTGCCAAAGTAATGTCAAACCCCTTTTCGCTCTATCTGTTATGGAAAGGTTGGTTATGTCTTCACCATCGAGCAGAATACGTCCCGATGACGGCTTATAACCGTTTATCCCCATTATAAGGTATGCCAAAGATGACTTCCCTGCACCGTTAGTGCCAAGGATAGCATATATCTTGCCCGTTTCGAAAACCGCATTTATGTCCTTCAAGATATACTTGTTTCCTTTGTCAAGGTTTACATTATCTAAAAGTAACAACCGCACCATCTCCTCTACTTTAATTTTACATGGTGCGGTTTACATTTATATTAGACTTTTTAAGTCTAAATTGTTTCAAAAATCATTGTAGGATGATCAAGGGACCCTCTTGCTTGAAATCGCCTCTGAATTCTTCTTCATCGAGAGATAGATGAGAATCCAGATCACAATATGTAAAAGCACCTGTACCAGCAGCAAGGTGAACACTCTGTCTAATTCCAAGACTGCTTTCACCCATACAACCAATCATCAATTTAATATTTGCCGCTTGGGCTATCTGTATGATTGATAAAGCATCACTCACACCGGATTTCATAAGTTTGATATTTATCACATCAACTGCCTCTTCTTTTATAACTCTCAAGGCATCATATTTTGTGAAGACACTCTCATCGGCTGCCACTGGGTATGGGCTGTTCCATCTGACGAATTTCAATCCTTCTATGTCGTATCTGAAGACAGGTTGTTCAAAGACGTCAACATCTACAGATTCACGATGAAGCGCTTGAATAAATTCTACAGCCTCTTTTGGCGAAAATCCTTGATTGGCATCGACCACAAAGCTCGCATCTCTTGCAATCTCTTTGGACCTGACAACTCTCTCTATATCTGTCTTTACATCTCTACCAACCTTTATCTTTATCTTCTTGAAACCTTCTTTGTAAATTCTTTCTACCTTGGCTAAAGTAGTCTTCAGGTCTTCTATGCCCACCGTTTTGTCGGTCTCGAGTTTGTCTTTGGCACCCCCAAAGAACTGAAACGGTCTCATTCCATACCTTTTGCAGAATGCGTCTATTATGGCAAATTCAACGGCTGCTTTGATTGCTGGTGTCGACCTCAGATTTTGAAGTGAATTGAAGAGGATCTGATATTTTTCTACATCCCTTCCTTCCAGGATCTCCTTCACTGTTTTTTCTGTCTTTTCAAGCATTTCTGGTGTTTCACCGGAGATGACAAAAAGTGCAGAAGCTTCACCCCATCCCTCAGTACCATCTTCAAGTTTTACACATACCTCGACGTTTTCTTGTTCTTCGTGGGTACCAAGCGAAATAGTAAAAGGTTCAAAGTATCGGTATGAAACCTTCTTAAAGGAAACCGTTTTGATCTTCACAAAACCACCTCCAATTTCGATATGATCTGTGACAACTGTTCTTCATCAAAAGGATCAAAGACGAAATAATTGTCAAGTCTGTAATCTTTGTTCAAACAAGATATGCCCAAGATCTCTGTCTTGGTCAGTTGCTGAAGCAACTCAATCTCTTTTGCAGGATCTGGTTTGATAGGAAATCTTTCGAAAAATTCGAAACTCTCTCTGCTTGGATCGTGTACCAAGACCGCATACTGTGGCATAGAACCATATATTAAGCCAAGCGTCACTTGACCGTAGGCAGGATGTCTCAAAGCGCCCTGGCCTTCGACAAAGATTAGACGATTTCCACTTTTCTCGAGGTTCAGAATCAACCCTTCGATCACACCAGGTACAAAATCTGCGGGCAATGCGTCTATTGCGACACCTTCGTTGGCTCCTATCATAATACCAGTCTGACCTGTCGCTAGAAACGCAGCAGGAAGGTTTCTTCTCAAGGCAGCTTCCCACAATTGAATCGCTGTTGTTCTCTTACCCGTTGCGCAATCTGTCCCAAGGACACAGACTCGTATCGTCCTTGATTGGAGAATTTGTCCATCTAAGATCCTGAGTTTTCCTTTATAATGCCTTACATCAATTATTCGACTCTTGGTTAGTCTGGAGGCACTCAGGAAAGGTTCTGTCTCTGAAAGTTTCAGATGCAACCCCGAGAGTATATCTAAGCCGTACTCAATTGCTTTGACAATGTGTTTTACCAATTCATCGGGCAAATATCCTCCAATGTTAGATATACCGATTACTAGAACCCTTGCACCTAATCGAACTGCCTTGCTAACATCATTTACGATGGGTACATCGAATCTCACTGGTGCTACAAAATCAGTGATCTTTTTTCCTTCCTGTTCTGCCACAACGCAAACAGGTCGTAGAACCCTACTGTGCCTCAACAATCCATAGGTCGTTTTTGCGAGAGATGTTCCAAGTTGTCCCCATGATAGAATTGCAGCAGGAGTACCACTTTCGAAAAATTGGCTTATCTGCAAGTTTCCACCTCCTTTTTACGGAAATGATAACATTCAGTCCTGTGATATTGTGTTTTCAAAGTTCTGACGATAATACTAAAGGAGGATTTCAATGGAC
>JBKBIU010000121.1:0-4960 GCA_046294065.1 Pseudothermotoga sp. | reverse complement strand
TTTTCGCTATACTATGATTGAACGGTAAAGGTTGGGGGCGATTCAATGAAAACGATCGGAGAATTTTTGACAATCCAAGATGTTATCAAAGTCGCCAGATACTTCGAACAAGTTTCACTTTCGTCTACAGCAATTCAAAAGATGCAAAAGAGTAGACAAACTGTCGAGAAAGTTCTTCAGAGTGAAAGAACCGTTTATGGTGTAAACACAGGATTTGGCGCACTGGCAACTACAAGGATTACAAAAGATGATCTGATAAAAATTCAGCACAACATTTTGCTATCCCATGCCTGTGGTGTTGGTGAACCGCTCAGCGAAGAAACCGTTCGAGCTATGATGCTGATAAGGGCAAATTCGTTGGCTCTTGGTTTTTCGGGAGTCAGACCCATTGTGGTTGAGAAGATCTGCGAACTACTCAACAAGAGAGTCACACCCTTTGTTCCAGCGAAGGGATCGGTCGGTGCCAGTGGTGATCTGGCTCCGCTTGCTCACATGGCTTTGGTGATCACTGGTGAAGGTTATGTATTAGAAAATGGTGATAAGGTACCATCGAGTAAAATTTTGAAAGAAAAGGAGATAGAGCCTATCAGTTTAGCGGAAAAAGAGGGGCTCAGCCTTGTGAACGGTACACAGGCAATGTCGGCAAATCTGTGCACTGCTGTCAATGATGCTTTGAATTTGGTATATCTTGCAACCCAAGTTGCTTCCCTATCGGCAGATGTTCTCTTTTCTTCGTCTGATGCCTATGAAGATGTCGTGTGGCTTGCAAGGCCACATGAAGGACAAAGGATAATTGCAAGAATGATGAAAGATTTCCTCGAGGGCAGTCAGTTAAGGGAATCACATAGAAATTGTCCAAGAGTGCAAGATGCCTATTCGTTGAGGTGTATACCGCAAGTCTATGGTGCTGTTCTAGATACAGTAAATTATGTGAGAAAGATAACGCAAATAGAAATCAATTCAGCCACGGACAACCCCCTGGTCTTCAACGATCAAATCATATCCCAGGGCAATTTTCATGGAGAACCCTTGGCGCTCGCGGCAGATTTTCTGTCAATAGCCCTGACCGATCTTGGCAATATCATTGAAAGGAGAATTGACAGGATCTTGAACCCAAAGGTGAACGAAGGCTTGCCACCATTCTTATCCCAAAAAAGTGGTATCAACTCTGGTTATATGATTTGGCAGTACACAGCAGCCGCCTTGTGTAATGAGAATAAAGTCTTGGCGCATCCGGCATCGGTTGATTCAATCCCAACAAGTGCTTATCAAGAAGATCACGTGAGCATGGGCATGAATGCGTGTCTGAAGGCTTTAAGAATTCTTGAAAATGTTGTTTCACTAATTTCTATCGAATTGATGTGCGCTGCAAAGGCTCTTGAGTTTCGTCGACCTTTGAGGTCTTCTGTGCAGAACGAAGCATTGGCTGATCAAATTAGACCACTTTTGGAAGATACTCCTGATGATACTTTCCTCAACGATCAATTTCTAAGAGTTCGCAACTTTGTGGAAAGCAAGATCAGGTCAGTCGCATATGAATGGTGGAAAGATCATGCATGAAGAGGTCTGGTTTGAGGATATAGAACAATTCTTGATATGCCCAAGAAAATATTGCTTGGAAAAAGAATACACAAACAGACAAGATATTCCTTCTGAGCAAGAAACGAGAGAGATGATGAGGCTTGGTTTTTCAGTTGAAAAACCCATTCTGAGTACAGAGTTGTTTGGTCTGAACCTTGTTTCTGATCCACAGGCGGCTGTCCCAGACGGTGACAAATGGAAGATAGTGCTCAGAAAGAGTGCCAAAAGTTTTAAGAACAAATACATCATAGAAGCCGCTTTTCATGGCTATGTTTTTTCAAGTGCCGGATATATCGTCTCGCAGGTAATTATAGACTCACCACATTTCACAAGACAAATCGACTGGAGGGATGGTTTGACACGTTTGTTTGCTTTGATCGAAAATATTGCGGAACTTAAAACTCAAGATCTACCAGAGCCAAAGCCCGTTTCACAATGCAAGACCTGCTCTCATGTTTTGAACTGTACCGATGTTTTGGTGAAGAAACAAGATTTGCTGGCAATCCATGGACTGAATGACAAAACAAGGATCAGATTGATCGAGGAAGGTATCAATAATTTAACGGCACTTGCTCAAATCCAAGAATTCAAAGACATTTCCAAAGAGAGTCTCGAAAAAATCAAAAAGAAGGCAATTGCCCTTATTGAGAAAAGAGAAGTTGTTCTGTCTGAATACCAGGAACTCCCTAGGGGGGTCTTTCTCGATATTGAGTCTCACACCAACAGAAATTTTGACTATCTCTTTGGTATCCTTTCAGATGAAAGGTATGTCCCGTTCCTATCTGAGAATGAAGATCAAGAACAGGTGGTCTTTGCAGAAGTTATTGCTTTTCTCGATCAAACCGATGGACCTATCTACCATTATTGTGCTTATGAACCTTCAAGGTTCTCCAGTCTATCAGAGAAGTGGCCAGAGTTTAGATCTTCAGTTCTAAAGATCAAGAAAAGATTTGTCGACATCTACCAGATTCTGTCAAAACATGTCGCACTTCCGCTTTTTACCTATTCACTCAAGAGTGTGGCACGCTTGTATGATTTTCGTTGGCGCACGAACCTTGACGGTTTAAGGGCAAGTAGGTATTTCCAACTTTGGTTGAGCACACATGATGAATCTTATCTGAGGATGGTCCTCGATTATAACGAAGACGACACTCGTGCCACCAAGATGGTATGGGAGAGGCTGAACTCGCTTCGCAATAATTAGGTTACCTTTTAGTAATTTGAATGTCACTTATATCCTTCATAATTTGACCGACCAGTCAGTAAAGGAGGTATGATTATGCCTGTGGTGGGAGGAATTAAAGGAGTGATTTACAGGCAAGCGGGAAAGCTTGTCTCAACAGTTCTTCATCACACAGATGAAGATGGACTGTATAGACTTTTTTCTGCACTGAGCGCGTTTACAAAAGAACCAGCAAAGAGTGGTTTGAAAAAACTGGCGATCATGGCTAAAGAAAAACACCCTATGATAACAAGCTGGGTCAATGTTTTTAGAAGATCGAGCCCAAAGTGTGTTGAAAAAATTATAAACAACCTCATAATCAACGAATTTGCAATTGGGGAACCTCTGAGACAGCAGAAAATGCATGAACATAAGGTTGTTCTGCCTAAACTTGGTGTTATAAGCCCCACTTATGCCTGCAACCTGAACTGCGTCGGTTGTTATGCAGGAATGTATGGCCGAAAGTATGAGCTCACAAAAGAAGAAGTCCAGAAGGTCATTAGAGAGGCTAACGAGCTGGGAATTTATTTCTGGGTTATCACTGGTGGAGAACCATTCTATTGGCCTCATCTGCTCGATATACTTGAAGAGTTCGATGATAACTACTTCCTCATATATACCAACGGAACTCTCATAACCGATGATGTAGCAGAGAAACTCTCGAAACTTGGAAACGCAACACCTGCAATATCCGTTGAAGGTTTTGAACTTGATACAGATTGGAGACGTGGCAGAGGCGTTTTCAAATCAATCATGGAGACTTGGGAGAGACTCAGAAAACATGGTGTGCCTTTTGGAGCATCAATCACTGCGACCAGGATGAATCATGATACACTGATGAAAGATGAATTCTGGAAGTTCCTTGAAGAACAACAAGTTGTATACGCCTGGGTCTTTCAATACATGCCAGTGGGAATCAATGCATCGATGGATCTTGTTCCAACAGCTCAGCAGAGATATGAGAGATTTTTCAAAACCGACGAAGTCAGACTTGGTGGAAAATTTGCCTTCGTAGCAGACTTTTGGAATCATGGCTTTTTGACTCATGGCTGTCTTGCGGCAGGCGCAAAGTACTTCCATGTTAATGCCAAAGGATATGTCGAACCATGTGTCTTCCAGCAATTCGCAGTTGACAGCATCAGAGAGAAATCTGTCTTGGAAATACTCAAATCACCATTCTTTGAATCTTACAAACGAATGGTACCATATTCAAATAATTTGTTCAGGCCATGTCCAATCATCGATAATCCAAAGGTTTACAGAGCCATGGTGAAGCATTTCAATGCTATACCACAGCATGAAGGCTCAGAGAGAGTAGTAGAAGACCTGGCAGATGAACTTGATAAGTTAGCTGAAGAATGGAAAACCTATGCCGACAAACTTTGGTATGAGCATGGATATGTTGACAGATATCCTGTAAACAGAGGAATATACAATTATGAAACACGCATGAAGCGATACGCAAACAAAGAAGAAGCTCTTGCCGTCGATAAGAAATTGAAGTGAGGGATCTACCCTCACTTCCTTGCATTGGCAAGGAGTGAAAGAATGTCAGATACACGTGAAAGGATTCTTGAGGCAGCGCGAAATGCTTTTTCTGAAAAAGGTTTTGACGGCGTAAGTGTCGAAGAAATCGCTCAGCGTGCAGGAGTGCGTAAAGCACTGATATATTACTACTTTCCCAGTAAGGAAATACTCTTTGAGGAGATCTGGAACAATGCTCTTGAAGAACTTGAAAAGCATATCTTCAAGGAAATAGAGAATGAAAATTATTATGTGAAAAAGATTAAACGATTTCTGAAGGCTTACATAGATTTTGTCACAAGCAGAAAGATCCTATCCAAAGTTATAGAGAGAGAAAGACCAGCTGTTCTCAATACCAGCACTGAGGAATCTGAGACAACCTGGTCACGTTTGAAAGAACGCTACGATGTTTTTGTAGACAAAGTGGCAAGACTCATAGAAGAAGGTAAGCAAAATCAAATTGTACATCCCGATGTTGATTCCAAAGCGGCTGCAAAATTGATTGCTCAAGTTATGAGCGGATCTTCTGCAACTGAGGCCATACAAGCTTTGATCCTACGTGGTTTGATAAAAGAAAGTTGAAAAATTCGGTACATAAGATATAATCTTGTGTGTTGGGGCCGTAGCTCAGCT